>DATNRH010000094.1 GCA_036703605.1 Candidatus Obscuribacterales bacterium
TCATGGGCTACGAGTCCAACCGGCAGCGCAGTGGTGTGAGCAATACGATGCGATCGCGGATTGTGCGGATTGGTGCGAAACATCTGCCCCAGGCGGAGTTGAACCAAAAATTGATCGAGGCAGATTTTGCGCCGCTCAAGGATAAGGAAATCGCGTTTTACTACGGCGGTAAATAGAGGAGCAGAAGCCGTTCGAGGCATTCGCAGGGGGAGTCGGATCGGTACAGCATGGTTTAGATAGGCCAGACTGCGCCCGGCTCTCTCCTCATATCCTAATTGGAATTCCTGACCTGATTGGAATTCCTGACTTGATTGGAATTCCTAATTGAGAGCCTGCCTACTTGAGTTGACGGCGAATTTCCCGTAGGGATTGGTACATGTCCGGTAGACGATTGTATACGGCGGAAATTTTTAGCCAGAGACGGTTGGGAATGGCTGGATAGCCGGAGACGATCGCTCCTGGTTCCACATCGCGGTGGACGCCGGTCTGGGCCGTGGCGATCGCGCCATCACCGATGGTCACCTGGTTGGCAATACCCACCTGTCCTGCCAAAATCACCCGATTGCCCACCTTCACCCCGCCCGCTAGACCCACTTGGGCCGCCATGGCGCAAGCTTCGCCGATCTGACAGCCGTGGGCCACATGCACCAAGTTATCGAGTTTGGTATGGCGGCGGATGCGGGTTTCGCCAACAGCGGGACGATCGACCGCCGAGTTGCAGCCAATTTCTACGCCATCTTCCAAGACCACCTGCCCCGACTGCTCCATCTTGAACCAGCCCTCGGCTGTGGGGACAAAGCCAAAGCCTTCTGCCCCAATGCAGGCACCGCTATGGATGACGCAGTCAGCTCCTAGGATGCTGCGTTCATGGATGACACAGTTGGCATGGAGGAGGGAGCGATCGCCAATCTGCACCCCCGGATAGACGACGACGTTGGGATGGATGCACACGCCATCTCCCAAACGCACGCCAGCCTGAAGCACCACATGGGCTCCGATGGACACCCCCTCTCCGAGCTGTACCGATGGATCAATGACGGCGCTGGGATGAATGCCAGGGGCGGGTTTGAAGGGTTGGTAAAAAAGAGCGATCGCTTGGGCAAAGGCAAGACGGGGTTGGGGAACGCTCACCCAAGCCAGTTGGCGAGCATCGGCCGCTGCCTGCAAGGCCTCATTCATGGGCAAAATCAAGGCGCTGGCCTGGGTGGTGGCAATCTGAGCGGCGAAGGTTTCGCCTTCAATGTAGCTCAGTTGTCCAGGTTGGGCTTCGTCAATGGCCGCCACACCGCTGATCTCCGGATCCTGGGCAGTAGTGTGCTGGGACTGGAGATGCTGGGCAATTTGGCTCAGGTTGATCGTGGGCATGGCAAAACATCACACTGGTCAACGACATTACTCATCTTCCCCTGATCCAGGGACATTCAGGGGATTCGGCAGGATGTTGAACCACATCTCACAAGTAGGTGGGCTCAATTCAATGAGATCTATCGGGTTTCAACGTCGCTCAACCCTCTTCTCATCAGGATTTGAGCATTAGGCGACGTCAAAAGGCTTGCCATCGCTAGAGTGGCGCGACTGCCGCATCCCGTACCTGTTTCAACGCCGTACCAGAAAGGCCGCACATTCAATATGAGCGGTTTGGGGAAAGAAATCCACGGGCTGCACGCGGGCCAGACGATAGCCGCTTTCACAAAGCCGCATTAGGTCGCGGGCGAGGGTGGCGGGGTTGCAGCTCACGTAGACAATCCGCTCGGGCATCACCTCCAGTAAGGTTTCGAGCACAAACGGGTCACAGCCGCGTCGGGGCGGATCAAGCAGGATCACGTCTGGGGCAGCGGAGAGCGATCGCACCGTTTCTGCTAGTAACCGCTCCGCCGAGCCAGCGAGGAAAACGGTGTTGGCGATGCCGTTGAGGATGGCATTATCCTGGCCCTGCTCTGCGGCCTCGGGCTGTAGCTCAATGCCAATAACGGATTCAGCCTGTTGGGCGATCGACAGGGTCAGGGTACCAATGCCGCAGTAAACATCCACAATGCGCTCTGTGCCGGTTAGGGCTAGTTCCTCCAGGATGACATTCAGCAGCGCCTCGGCTTGCTCGGTGTTGACTTGGAAAAAGGTGGTGGACTGGATATGGAAGGTCAGATTGGCAAACTGTTCCGTTAGATAATGCTGCCCAGCCACACAGCGGGTCTCGGGACCAAAAATGGCATTGGTGCGATCGCCATTCAGGTTCACGCACACGCCCACGAGGTCTGGGTAGCGGTTGAGCCATTGCTGGGCCTGCTCCTCAATGCCAGGAATATCCCAATCGGTGGACACCAGGGTCAGCAACAGTTCCCCTGTGCGTCGCCCAATGCGGAAGCTGACGTGACGCAGAAGGCCACGATGGGGCTTTTCGCGATAGATGGGCCAGCCGCGCCGCTGAATATCTTGCTTGATCTCGGCCAGGAGGGGATTTAGGCGCTCGTCCTGAACGGGACATTGGTTAAGGTTGACCAAGCGATGGCTACCCTTTTGGTAGTAGCCCGCCTGCACCTTCTCGCCAGACATGGCTAGGGGATAGGTGACTTTATTGCGATAGGCCAGGGGGGCAGAGGGTAGGGGTTGATCCACCGGCGGATTTTCTAAGCCGCCAATGCGTTCTAGGGCCTGCACCACCTGTTGATACTTCGACTGAAGCTGCTGTTCATAGCTGACCGATTGCCACTGACAGCCGCCGCATTTATCCGCCACAATGCAGGCTGGCCGCACTCGATGGGGCGATGAGGTGATCACCTTGCGCAGCTTGCCATGGGCATATTGGCGCTTGACCCGCACCAGCCGCACCTCCGCATGGTCTCCGGGAACGCTGTCGGGCACAAAGACGACCCGACCCTGCCAGCGTCCGACCCCGTCGCCTCCGGAACTGAGGTCGTCAATGTCTAGGGAAATGAGGTCGCCCTGCTGCCAATCGGGCGCGGGGGTTGGGTCTAATTCGGACGGCTGTAGGTCTACCAAAATGCGATCGCTCCTGTGGGACTTGAGCGGTGAACCTATGGGCCACCCTCAAACTCGTTACAATATCTTACGGGACTGGGGCCATGCCCCCATGCCATAAAATCTCAGAATTTACTAGTATGACCGATCTGACAGCGGCCTTGCCGACTTTTGTGATTACATTGCGTGAAGGTGTGGAAGCAGCGCTGGTGGTGGGCATTGTCATGGCCTACTTACAAAAGGCCAATCAGTTGCGGCTCCATGGCTGGGTCTATGGCGGCATTGGGGCGGGGGTGGCGGGCAGCCTTGTGATTGGTGCGCTGCTGCTCTCGCTGCTGACCAAGCTATCTCAGGCGGAGCAGGGCTATGGAGCGATCGCGAAACCGGCGTTAGAAGGTGGATTTGAGCTGGCGGCGATCGCCCTCCTAAGCTGGATGTTGATTTGGATGACCCAGCAGGCCAAGTCGATGAAGGCGGATGTGGAAGGAGCTATTTCCAGCGCCGTCGATCGTACAGGGCTAGCCGCTGGATGGAGCGTATTTTCGCTAATTGCCATTGCGGTTCTGCGGGAAGGCTTTGAGACGGTGCTGTTCATTGCGGCCAAGTTCCAGCAGGGCTGGGTGCCTGTGGCGGGAGCGATCGCTGGACTAGCCGGTGCGGTGGTGATCGGTACCCTATTGTTTCAACTGGGCATCAAAATTAATCTGCGGCGCTTTTTCCAGGTGATGGGAGTCTTGCTGCTGTTGATCGTAGCTGGTCTCGTCGTTTCGGCTTTACGACATCTAGATGCGGCGCTGCAGCTTTTATCCCTCTACGATCCCGCCTGGTCAGATCTCTGTGCCCCCGGCGGTGCCTGTATTCTAGGGCCACAAGTCTGGGATCTGAGCCAGATTCTTCCCGATCGCCAATTTCCCGGTATCTTACTCAAAGCATTTTTTGGCTATACCCAAACGCTCTATCTGGCGCAGGCAATCGCCTATGTTGGATTTTTGTCTACGGTAGGGTTAACCTATCTTCAAGGCGCTATGGGCTGGGGGCGATCGCCTACATCAAAACAAGCATCACCGTGATCGGACAGCGACCATATCTTCAGGAAAATAAATTGCATGATCTTCGAAGAAACTATTAAAATCAAAGAACTTATCTATAAACTTATCT
>DATNRH010000095.1 GCA_036703605.1 Candidatus Obscuribacterales bacterium
TGAATGATCCCGGTCATTTCCTTGCCTTCAATAACGGCATTTCGGCAACTGTGGAGTCGCTTTCGTTGGTGCAGTGCCGTGATGGGGGGCAGGCCATTTCAAGCCTCACAGGCCTCCAAGTAGTGAATGGAGGTCAAACAATGGCCTCTATCCATAGGGCCAAGGACCGTGACAAAGCTGATCTTTCCACGGTGAGTGTGCAGGCCAAGATTACCGTGATCGAGCCCGACAAAGTGGAGGAGTTGGTGCCGATGATCAGCCGGTGCTCAAACACACAAAACAAGGTCAATGAGACAGATTTCTCTGCAAATCATCCCTTTCATGTCCAGTTTCAGGAGCTTTCCGAGCGCGTCTGGCTACCTGGTGAATCCAGTCGATGGTTCTACGAACGAGCCCGTGGACAATACGAAGTGGCGCGAAATCGTGAAGGGCGCACACCTGCAAGACTCAAAAAATTCGACCTCAGAACCCCCAAATCTCAAAAACTCGACAAGACGGTACTGTGCAAGGCATTGAATGCATGGGATGAGAAGCCGGATGTGGTAAGCCGCGGGGGGCAGAAATGCTTTGTGGATTTCATGTCAGCTCTCAGCCGTAGAGGCTCCACATGGTTGCCAGACGAGGATTATTACAGGGACGCGATCGCTAAAGTAATCCTTTTCAAGAGAGCCGAGAAGATTGCCCGTCAGATTGCGTTCGATGCATACAGGGCAAATGCGGTGGCCTACACACTGGGACTACTAGCATATCGGTGCTGTGGCAGACTCGATCTTGATGATGTCTGGGAGTCCCAAGATGTTCCCCATGAAGTTGAGGAAACGATGCGCAGCTGGATGCCAGAGGTGCATGCTGAAATTGTGGAATCTGCTGGTGATCGCAATGTCACTGAGTGGTGCAAAAAAAAGGAATGCTGGGCGCATATCCAAGCCCTTGGTTTGGAGCCTGAGGATGGCCTAGCGGCCAAGTTGCAGGGCGCTCAACCTATGCCTACTGTGGGTCGCCACAATGCCAAGAGATCGAAGCGAAAACAGGCAGCGCCCAAACCATTGAGCCCGGAGGAGCGCGAACGCCAAGCCAAAGTTATGAAACTAGGAACGGATGAATGGCAGCGGCTGGTTGCATGGATGAGAACAAAGAGCGAATATGCAGGCTTTCCGACAAACGTTGCCTCCACCATTCTAGGTTATTGTGCCTCTGGATGGCAAAATGTGCCATCACCTCGGCAGACAGCCCCTTTGGTCGAGTTTATCGATGCGTGGCAGGAGTCATGCGATGAGGAGGATGAATCAAGTGATGCCCCCTGATTGTCCGCGCTATGAGCAAGGGGCGACACCGGAAATTAAGGCACGTGAATAACAGGAAAGTTCATCAGAAATGCATTTCTTCCTGGATCAGCCATTGGGCGTTTCTATGATCATTGTTTATGGGGAGTAAGGCGGATAATAGAATTCCAGTAATCGATCTGTTTGCCGGGCCAGGAGGTCTCGGCGAGGGATTTTCTCGCTATCCCTTTGGGGATGATTCCAAGTTCCGTATTGCGTTGTCTGTGGAAAAAGACGGAAACGCTATACAGACCCTCAGACTTAGAGCCTTCTATCGGCACTTCCCATCAGAGGAGGT
>DATNRH010000096.1 GCA_036703605.1 Candidatus Obscuribacterales bacterium
GCTTCGACTTCGCTCAGCCAGCGTAGTTTCTGTATGGTTGTCTTGGGCTGATGTATGCCTCCTAGTCTTAGGGAAGCACGTGGCACTGACCAAATTGCCGTAGGAGATGGTCGCAGAGCACTAGGGCTACCATAGATTCCACCATGGGCACAGCCCGGGGCAGCACACAGGGATCATGGCGGCCTTTGGCGGCCAGCAACGTCTCTTCACCATCTTTGGTAACCGTGCGCTGTTCCTTACGGATCGTGGCTGTAGGCTTGAATGCTACCCGGATGATGATGTTTTCACCGTTACTGATACCGCCCTGGATGCCACCAGAACGATTGGTCACCGTGCGCAGTCTGCCCTGGTCGTCGGTATAAAATTCATCGTTATGTTCAATGCCGGTGAGCAGGGTGCCGGCAAAGCCTGAACCAATTTCAAAGCCCTTGCTGGCAGGCAAAGACATCACGCCCTTGGCCAAATCAGCTTCCAGCTTGTCGAAGACCGGAGACCCCAGTCCCATAGGCACCTGCCGAGCCACGCATTCCACCACGCCGCCAATGGAATCACCTGCCCGCCCTGTTTGCTCAATCAGGTCAATCATCCGCTCTGCACAGTCCATATCTGGACAACGAACGATATTGCTCTCCACCTGCTCTAGGGTGACAGTGTTGGGATCAATTTGTCCTTCTAAGTTCTGAATGCGCTTGACGTAGCCAATGATCTCAACATTAGCGACCTGCTGCAGAATTTTCTTGGCGATCGCTCCTGCTGCTACCCGACCAATGGTTTCCCGAGCCGACGAGCGACCACCCCCCTGCCAGTTGCGAATGCCATACTTGGCGTCGTAGGTTGCATCAGCATGGGAAGGACGATACTTCTGGGCCATCTCGTCATAATCTTGCGATCGCGCGTCTTTGTTGCGCACCAGAATCATGATGGGGGTACCCAGGGTTTTACCTTCAAACACGCCGGATAAAATTTCGCAGCGATCGGCCTCCTTACGAGGCGTCGTGATTTTACTTTGCCCTGGACGGCGGCGATCGAGTTCAACTTGAATCTCCGCCTCAGAAATTTCGACCTGGGGTGGGCAGCCGTCAATCGTAACGCCAACTCCTCCACCATGGGATTCGCCAAAGGTGGTAACTCGAAACAAATGACCAAACGTGTTGCCCATACTCATTCTCCTGCGCTCTAGGGCATCTTATCTCACTTCAGCCTCTTCCACCGCTAGCCAACGTCGTTAGTCCCCTCGCCCTAGAAGTTCCGGGAGTTTAGCCGTTGATGGCAAGGGTTTCGAAGGATTCGGTTCCGTGGTAGCAATATGACCGATATAGAATGCACCCGCCTCAATGTCCAGAGAGTTGGCCGTCACATCACCCTCTAGCCGAGCAGTGCTGCTGAGGGTAAGTCGCCCATCCGCCACAACTCTCGCCTTGACCACCCCATGGAGTGTAATGTTATGGGCCCGAAGTTCTGGCCCTTCAATTAATCCAGTTTGAGAAATTTCCACATCACCAATCACATCCACCTTGCCGTGGATGATGCCATCGACCCGCAGAGCCCCTTCCACATGGATATCGCCTTGGAATTCACTGGTGGCGCTCAGATAGGTTAGCGACCCGACTGGCTTTTTCCGTCCAAACATCGATATGTCTCCCCATGAACTCAGTCTTGAACTGCTTTGCCTACACCTGATCTAAGCCACCGATCATCTATGGCCACCCTGAGATAGCAGTCGCTTGGTCAACGTGGTTGATTCCGTGGTTGTTCTCAATCATAACGTGTTGATTACGATGCTTAGAGTGCCCCCAGCTTCCATCCAAATTAACCCATTCATGCAAAAAGCGCCCCCTAGGGAGCGCTCTTCATCAAGCTATCAGACTAGCTCAGCGATGGATTAACCGATTTCAGGTGCATCCACAGCAGCCAAGTCGAGCGGGAAGTTGTGAGCGTTGCGCTCGTGCATCACTTCCATACCTAGGTTGGCGCGGTTCAAGACATCCGCCCAAGTTCCGATGACACGACCCTGAGAGTCAATCACAGACTGGTTGAAGTTGAAACCGTTCAGGTTGAACGCCATGGTGCTAATACCCAATGCCGTGAACCAGATGCCGACCACGGGCCATGCACCCAAGAAGAAGTGCAGGGCGCGGGAGTTGTTGAAGCTGGCATATTGGAAGATCAACCGACCGAAGTAGCCGTGAGCCGCAACGATGTTGTAGGTCTCTTCTTCTTGACCAAACTTGTAACCGTAGTTCTGTGACTCGGTCTCGGTAGTCTCACGCACTAGGCTGGAGGTCACCAACGAACCGTGCATCGCGGAGAACAAGCTACCACCGAAGACACCGGCTACTCCCAACATGTGGAAGGGGTGCATCAAGATGTTGTGCTCTGCTTGGAACACGAACATGAAGTTGAAGGTACCGGAGATACCCAAGGGCATACCGTCGGAGAAGGAACCTTGACCGATCGGGTAGATCAGGAAGACTGCTGATGCTGCTGCAACAGGTGCAGAGTAGGCAACGCAGATCCAAGGACGCATACCGAGACGGTAGGAGAGTTCCCACTCACGTCCCATGTAGCAGAACACGCCGATCAGGAAGTGGAACACGACCAACTGGTAAGGACCACCG
>DATNRH010000097.1 GCA_036703605.1 Candidatus Obscuribacterales bacterium
ATACTGCTTGGTGTCGTGTTTTTCATTGCCTGCCTTGACTGACATGAGCCCCTACGCAATAGCTGCCCTGACCTTGCTAGGAATGGCAGCCCTAGCCGCCGTGATAGTGATTGTGGTGGCTAGGAAGGTTGGGCGGGAATATGACGAGGCTAAAGAGTAACGTCAGGCTCAAAGCGAGGTTGCGGTATGTTGTAGGTGTGGCTGCTGTGGATGCCACCGGCCTTCCTGAACGTGATCATTTCCATTTCACCATCGCCCAAATAGCCTTGCCCAGCGTGCCAGCTATCAGGCGGCGGCAATGCCCCAAATACTTGATGCTTAACGCCAGGTAATGTCTTGCGTTGGTCTTTGTGAAAGTGCCCAGTGCACCACATTCGGTGAGTCGTGCGGCCCCAAGCGGCGGGCATATCACGCGCCATTGATGTTCCAAGCGTCTCGGGCTTCTGTTTATCACCATGGTGGAAGCCAAACAGCCAGTTGCCGTATTCAATGTATTGGTAGAACGAGGCGTTAGGCAGCACGTCAACGCGCGGCTCATTGTGATATCGGGCTTTCAGTATGAGTGCAATAGCCATGGCCGGGTCTGTGTTGTGGTTACCCTTTGCCACCACGACGGTTACACGCTTAGCTCTGGTCAGCATCGCGCCAATCGCATAAGACAGCACGGCCCCGGCTGCCTCCATGACCTTATATTGGTTCTGGTCTGTGTCTAGCGGCGTCCCTTTGAGCGTTCTGTTTGCCGAGTCATTGGCGTGTATCAGGTCGCCAACATCAACCAGCAAGGCATTCTCGCATGGCTCCATGCGTTCAACGTGGTAATCAAAGGCATCGCGTAGCTGCTCACAGGCTATCTCAACGTTGAAATCAGAGTGTCGTGTTTCACTGGCGAACGCCTGCATACCGATATGAGCATCCCCGATGAAGATGGCTGGCATTATGTCTGAGTGGTAGTTCTTGCGGCGGGATTTGGTGGGTTTAGCTGGGGGGATAGACTTGCACAACCCCTCAATGTACCTGTGTAGCATTTCCTCGCGCTTTTCTTGGTCAGCGCTGTACTTGTACCAAGTTATGCCGTCATCGGTCTTAACGGGCTGCGTATAGCGATCTAGGGTGAATCCTGGGGCTGATGGGTTGTTAATTCTTTGATCTGGCGCGTAGCCTTTGGATGCAGCTCTAGCCTTGATTAATCGTATGTCGCGCCTTACTTGTCCTGCATCCTTGCCCAGCCTCCGGGCTATATCTTCCCCGCTCGTGTTGCCTTCGTCCATGAACTTCGCAACATCCATCTGCTTCTTGGTCGTGGCGTAATCAACGTATGACATTAAACTGTCCCAGTTGTAAGTGCATGTTTAAACTATAGCAGTTTAATGATCAATCACATAATTCAATCAATACTGCCCGATGCTCAACCAGAGACCCACCCAGAGCGGCTTCGTATTCCTCAAGATCATCTAATGCAT
>DATNRH010000098.1 GCA_036703605.1 Candidatus Obscuribacterales bacterium
GTCTAGGCTCACGTACAATTCTGTCCATCAGGGCTAAGTTACCTCCAGTAGTCGTGATTGCCATGAGGTGCTGAGGTACACTATCAGTTCGGTTCCCAAGCCAATGTACTGTCCGTAGCCGAGGAAGATTTGGACCATCAAGGCCTGGCGTCTGATCTTAGTGACAGGCTAACCCCTCTTCAGGAAACAAGAAAGGAATCCTGTCCAGTGGAGAAAGGTAGAATTTCTTACCTGTGAAATGGAGACTGGGCCAGCGTTCTCCACTGGGCAGTATTCCGTCACGGAGGGGAGATGATCAGCCGAGACTAAGAGAGGAGCCACCAGCCAAACTAAAACAGCGATAAAGGTCAAAGACATCGTAGGTAAATGTCAGAATCACGGTCAAGTTGAACTGACAAATGGTGAGATAACGACGAGCCTTCGCGAAATGACGAACGAGGGACTCGCAGATTCGGTCCCAAGGCATACGGCAGACGTGTCTCTTTTTCCTTTTAAGGCAACTGGGATATCCCATCAACACCCCTTGAGGTGTATCTGGGGTATTTCTGGGGTATTTTGGGATGATGGGGGCCATTTGGGGGCAGTTTGGGGGCGGCTTGGGACACAGCAGACGTACGCTGAGACACAACAGAGGCATGTCGGGGGCAAGTTGGCTGTTTATTGGGGGAGGTACTTTAGGGGAATGTGCGAGTACCAGTCTTCCATGTTTTTCTTCGCACGGTTGGTGTTGATGTGCCGCAACATCTCCACCTTGACCTTCGGCGCCTCGGAGGCGGGCTGGGCCGCAATGTAAAACCAAAGGCCAAACACCAATAGGTGTTGGACCAGAGGCGAGGTTGCCATGCGGCTCTTGGTATCAGGTGACAGGAGCGCAAAGGCGCCCGTGCTGAGGCCGTAGCGTTTAAGAGCGTGATGCTCTTCAAACCCTAGAAGGTGAGAGGAAGGCACCTACAGCGGATCAATTCCAAGCCTTGTGGCACCTGGACGTCGCCGCAACTAGCGCTGTCTGCAAGTCCAGCGCTTCGGAGACTACGGAGGACTTCGCAGTGTCGAGGCTGAGATCATGTTGAGGAGGCGCAGTATATTCAGTCTCGCAGTGGCTTTGAGCATATCCCAGGTGGGAAGGGCTTGAAGAATGACGTGCTCGTAGGTGGGCAGGATGGCGAGGACGTCAGGGCAGGTAAAAAGTCAACCCGTGCTGGACGATCGTGCTAACATAAGGCTTGATAGCGACCTTGAGATTGGACAGCTCATCTGCGGTGGGCTGTGTAAGTCCAGCGATGCGAGTCCCAGAAGCAGCAGCCGCTTGAGCAAGGGCGAGGGGTCGGAGGTGGATGCGCAGGGGTGGGGGGCAGATGCATCGAAGGCACGGGGCGGGGGGTTCGCGTGCAAAACCGGGCCAGGCGCAGTGGCAGGGGGCAGATGAGGGATTGGCAAGGCGGAGGCAGGTCAGCAGCGGCCTGAGCAGGGGGAGAGGAAGGGGGCGTAGCTGGTGGCGGGGACTGCTCGTCCTGCTCCTGATTTGGGTTCTCCACCGTTTGCCTGGCTGGCTTGTAGCTGGCGAGGTGGCGAGAGTTGGCCGAACGGTGCTTGTGTTTCGGAATAAGCCCCTAGACCTCTTTGTGGAGCTCACGAGCATCGTCTCGCCATTGCGAGTTTGATGGCCTCGTCATCGTTGCGAAGATGGCACCAACAGCAGCACGGAATCGTTCGTCCGTCGTTTTCTCGTCAAGTCGCACCCGATGTAGAGTGGCAAGGTCGGAGGCAGTTTGTGGGGGGGTCTTCTCTCCGCCCGTGGTGTAATTGGAGAAGAAGATGTCGATGTCCTCGCGAAGGTCAGGAGGAAACTTCTCCTTGGCAAGGGCAAAAACCTCGATCCAGTCTTTCTGCGATCGATTGGCCGGAGGTTTGGCGGAGCCCCTCTTGGCCCTTTTTCGAGCGGTTGCGATGGAGGTGCGATTGGACATGTTCTAAGCAACGGCTGGTTGGACTTGTGGTGCGTTTGTGCTGCCGTAAGTGTGATAAATGCCCTGGGACAGGCTGTAAGCGACGTCCTAGCGGCATTGGGGGGCAGCGAAGACAGCTTGGACAGCGCCATGGTAGAAGGCGGACTCTGTGCGCCAGCCATGCTTCAGCCAAAGCAGCTCCCTGTTTAGCAAGGGAATGGTGAATGGGTTGAGCCCAGGAGTAGCAACCATGAAATGCTTAACGAAGCGAGGATTGCACTCAAGTTTGGTAATCCCCATGACCCGCCGTGGCACTCGGGGCGGCCGTGGAGGCGGAGCCAGACATCGCACTGTGCCTCAAAAGTTTGTCCATCAACAGAACTGGCGACACGGGTTGATGTAGGGCTGTGTGCGAGCAAGGTCACTATCAGCATTCGAAGTCCGGGGTGTGTCTCATGGAGGGTGCGCAGAGGCTGGGCAGGGTCCTGTGCCGGTCGGCTCTTCTCGGCCAGGCAGAGCGCGCTTGGCGATGCAACCATCAAGATAGCTCTCAATGGGATCCAGCGGCAAGGCCTTGCTGGGCACTCAGCATCCTGCCAAGTTGGGAGACGCTCGAGCGAGAATCCTGGTGTTCGAAGGACATCCAGCACGCTTTCGTACATTCGGCGTGTAAAGTGGGGCAGCGTGATGAGAA
>DATNRH010000099.1 GCA_036703605.1 Candidatus Obscuribacterales bacterium
ATCCAACGCCGTCTCCATCTGAGCCGTAAATTCCGGCTGAATCAAGTCTGGTAGCAGCTTTTCCAAAGCCCCGTCCAGTTCCAATCCCAATGCCGTCGGCTGCAACTTTCCCTGCAGCAGGCCCACATACTCTCGTTGCCGTAAGGTTTTGATAGTCGGAGCATAGGTGCTGGGTCGGCCAATCCCCTTTTGTTCCATCAGTTTCACCAGCTTGGGTTCGCTGTAACGCGGCGGCGGCTGAGTTTGCTTCTGATCCGCCTGGGCCTGCTCCAGTTGGAGGGCTTGCCCTTGAGTAATAGCAGGCAAAACTGAATCCGCACTGATGTTGTTCCAGTAACAGGTGTATCCGGCAAAGTCCAGCACCTGGCCGCGAGCTTCCCAGTATGCTTCGCCAGACTGGGTGACGATGCGCGTTTTGCGCAGACGAGCCGGAGCGCATTGCGAAGCCACTGCCCGATTCCAAATCAGCTCATAGAGCCTGGCTTGATCGAAGGATAGTTCCCGCTGAAGCTGCTGGGGTAGGTGATTCACATCCGTCGGGCGAATGGCTTCATGGGCTTCTTGAGATCCCTTGATGGCACGGTGCTGGGTGGTTTTGCGCAGCACGTTGGTGGGGTCATGCTGCTGGAGGTACTGGCGAACTGACTCACAAAAGGGCGCTGAAAGGATGACCGAATCGGTGCGCATGTAGGTGATGTGACCCTTTTCATAGAGCGCCTGGGCCACCTTCATGGTCTGTTCGGGGCTGAAGTGGAGTTTAGAGCCAGCAGCCTGCTGCAAGGTCGAGGTAATAAAAGGAGGCGGGGGCGATTGAGTGGTCTGTTTACCTTCGATGTGTAGAACTTTGTGGGAGTGGGTTTGGGCGATCGCCACCAGCTCATCCGCCCGATCTTGAGACCTGACTCGATCCGATTCACTCTCAGCGCTTTGATCCTCCGCGTTTTTCGTAGACTTCCGCTGCGGCTTAGGACTACTGCGATAGAAGGCTTTGAAGCCCTCCCCATAGGTGACCCACACACTCCAATAATCCTGCGGTACAAAGGCTTGAATCTCGCGTTCTCGAACACAGAGCAGGTGCAGCGTCGCGCTCTGGACTCGCCCCATGGACTTTGCGCCATTCTTCAGGGGCCAGACGACATGGCGACTGCCGGTGTAGCCCACCAGTTTATCCAAGCAGTCGCGGGCACGTCCGGCAGCGATGAGGTCTTGGTTGAGGGTGCGAGGATGGGCGATCGCCGCCCTCACCGCTTGAGGCGTGATCTCGCTGTAGACTACCCGCTGAGGATTCCGCAGATTCAGCGCCTGCTGCAAGTGCCAGCCGATGGTTTCCCCTTCGCGATCGGGGTCGGTGGCGATGTAGACGCGATCGGCGGCGTTGACTGCCTGGCGAAGTTCTGAGAGCACTTTCTTAGAACGGGCATCGCGGGGCTGGTAGCGACAGTCAATGGAACCGGCCCCCAGGTCAAAGCCCAGGGCATCGTCGCCGTCATTGGCGAGTTCGCGCACATGGCCCATGCTGGCTTTAATCACCCAGCCTGAACCCAGGATTTGCCCCAGTTTCTTCACCTTGCCGGGGCTTTCAATCAGTAACAGATTTGGCATGGTCTCTTCAGATTACCTCTCAACTTAATAGTACATTTGAATCTTCTCAGGCGTAATTTAAATCTTCAGTTGTCCTTCATAAGGATGTGAATTCGACAGTTAAAAAGCAGCTTGGGAGAGGGCTTTCAGTTCCTCGTCTGGGATGCCCAACGAGGGCTTATCCGGATGATAGACATAGGCAATCAGACCCGAGACCAGGTTCACCAGAAAATTGAAGGGGCTGCGGTGTCGCGAATGCTCGATCTGACACAAGTGATTGAGCTGGTCATTGACCGTCTCAATAATGAGACGCTTGCGTAGCAGCTTGAATGGTTGGTCTTCAGCCCAAAAGCCTAAGGTGCTACATCAAGCATTACTCCATTCCCATTCCCTTGTTTCAGCTTGGCATCACGAAAAACTCGTTGGCATCGGCAACGCAATCTCAGATGGTTTTTTAGTGGTGTATTATCCCCATCTGTTAGTTCATCCAGACTATCAAGGTCAAAGAATTGGCACAGGAATTATGGACATCTTAAAGCAGAGATATGAAGGAATGCACATGCATATGCTTGTGGCTGACAGCGAAGCGATCGCCTTTTATGAACAATGTGGCTTTACAAGGGCAGGGAACACAGAGTCCATGTGGATATATGCTGACGACGACCATTAAACGAGGGTTGCTTGAAGATGCCAAATGATACCGAGGGCGGGGGCACATCTATAACTCCTACTCTATCCGAAAGCAATGAGATACCTATACGTTGAGGCACTTGTGCCAAGCAGCCAAGTCTTTATCGTGAAACACAGCAGGAGATATAAAGCGATCGCCCCTGCTTAGTTTGAACGCCTTTGGCAACTCATCGGCATTCCGGCACTGGTTAATCAGGTGGATGGAAAGGAGTCGTAAACTTGAAAATATGCGGACCTTTGCTGCCTATCCATCATGCAGGGGTCTATGATGCAGATTATTCGCAATTCTAAAACATCAGCTTTTTCGTGATGAAGAAAGCAAATCTGTAATTAGGTAACTGCTATGTCACTCCCCAATGGACCAAAAAATCCGGCAATTTGGCAAATGTTTTACTGGATTACCAAACCATTTTCATTTATGCGTAGCTGTGCTCATGATTATGGCGACTGCTTCACGGTCATGCTGGGTGAGAAATTTGCTCCCGTCGTATTTTTCAGTCATCCTCAAGCCCTGCAAGCCATTCTGACTAGCGATGATTCAAAGATGTTTGATGCTCCTGGTGAGCTAAACGGTCTATTTGAACCATTTCTAGGAACGCAATCTGTGATTGGGTTAAGTGGCGATCGCCATCGCAGGATGCGTCACCTGATGATGCCCCCGTTTCATGGCGAACGGATGCGTTCCTACGGACAACTCATTGGCAGCATTACTGAGGATGTCATACGCGAATGGACTGTTGGTAAATCTTTCTCAGTTCGGGAGGCTATGCAAGCTATTTCTATGCGAGCGATCTTGGGGGCTGTGTTTGGTCTAGCCGAGGGACCCCGCTACCAGCAACTAGAGAAACTTCTGGGAACCATGCTCAATGAAATGAGTAACCCCTTGAGCGTCAGCCTCCTCTATTTTCCAATCCTTCGTCAGGATTTAGGGACACTGAGTCCCTGGGGCAACTTTATCCGTAAACGACAACAAGTTGACCAGATCATCTACGATGAGATTTCAGAGCGGCGAACACAGCCCGATGGTTCTCGTGACGATATCCTTACGTTACTCATGTCTGCCCGTGATGAAGCAGGTGAGCCTATGACGGATATGGAGTTGCGCGACGAATTAATGACGCTTTTAGTCGCTGGTCATGAAACAACTGCCACCGCTCTAACTTGGGCATTGTATTGGATTCACAAATTTCCCAGCGTTCGCCAGCAACTGCTGCAAGAGCTTGAGGAAATGGATGTCCCCCTCGATTCTAACGCTCTTTTGCGCCTCCCCTATCTGAATGCAGTCTGTTGTGAAACGCTACGGATTTACCCGGTGGGAATGCTGACGTTTCCACGGGTGGTTAGATCGTCTGTTGAGTTGATGGGGCACTCACTTGCCCCTGGAACTATTGTGATGGGTTCGATCTATCTAGCCCATCGCCGTGAGGATATCTACCCAGATCCGGAGCAATTCAAACCAGAACGCTTTTTGGAACGCCAATTTACTCCTTTTGAATATTTGCCTTTTGGTGGGGGCAGTCGACGTTGTATTGGTATGGCGTTTGCTCAATTTGAAATGAAAGTGGTTTTGAGTAGAATCCTGTCACAGGTTGAACTAGGATTAGCTGATGCCCGTTTGGTGCAACCCGTGCGCCGAGGTCTGACATCAGGAGCATCTCCGGTACAACTGATCGTCAAAAACTACCATCCTACTCAACTTTCTCGAAGAGACTGTCACGACTCGCTCCTCAAATCATAAGTTAGATAGTCGGGGTTCTCTGTTTACAGGGACTGTTGGTAAAACAAAAATTTTGCCTATAATCTTTCTAACAAGCTCAATGTACCGGGACAACGTATAGCCTGCTGTCAGGTGTCTCAGACCAGTGATGGGGGAGGTTATCGATCTAATAAGTTGTTAGGTGGTCACAATTAGGTATCGAAAGCGAAAACAGTTATGAAGACTCAGTACTACACAGCCACAAGCCTTGATGGGTTCATCGCGACCGAAGATGATTCGCTAGACTGGCTATTTTCGCTGGGCGACCTAAATGACTCCAGCTACCCAGAGTTTATTGCTGAGGTAGGTGCATTGGCTATGGGATCGGCTACCTATGCGTGGATAGGTAGCAACGCTGATCAAGTCGCTGCCGAGACCGGGTCATCGTGGCCGTACACTCAACCTGTCTGGGTATTCACCAGTCGCAGTCTCCCGGTCATTGAGGGCGCAGACATTCAATTCGTAAAAGGGGATGTGCGTCACATTCACAAGGAAATGCGGGCGGCGGCGGGCGACAAGAACATCTGGATTGTGGGCGGCGGTGATTTGGCAGGGCAGTTCTATGATGCTGGGCTTTTAGATGAGCTAATCGTCCAGATTGGATCAGCTACTTTGGGCAAGGGTAAGCAACTGTTTCCGCGCCGGGTTCTGAGTCCAACCCTACGTCTGATCTCGGTTCGCCAAATCAGCACCGGTATGGCTGAACTTCGTTATGAAGTGGGTAAAAACAGTGTGGGCAGCACCGCCTAACAACGCCCACTCACCCGATCGTTTGGAGGCGATCGGGTGAGTGCGAGAAGTAATTGGAAACGGGTGTTGGGCGACGTTATGGAGTAGCAAGGATTCGCTGATGCTGTGCCAAGCGATCGCCCGAACTGCCCATACGCTGTTTTCCCGGGCGGGGCTACAGCAGACCGTGATGGGCTGGAGGTAACGGTGAAGATGATGGGGGCGATCGCCCCTGCTTAGTTTGAACGCCTTTGGCAACCCACCGACATTCC
>DATNRH010000100.1 GCA_036703605.1 Candidatus Obscuribacterales bacterium
AAGGCAAGCGCTATCCTTGAGCAATAAGCTTTAGCAACTTGGACTCATGAGCTTTAGCAACTTGGACTACTGTCAGTACTTGCTAAGCAGTCCGGTCAACTACACCGTGACGAACTTAGCCAATCACCTTGACGGGGTCAGTCACGACCGCATCAATCGCTAGTTGCGCGGTGAAACGTTGACGCCTCGACTGCTCTGGGAGAATGTTAAACCTTCTCTGCAAGCCGACCCCCATGCCTATCTGGTCTTTGACGATACGGTCTTGGACAAACGCTTTGCCCGTTCCATCGAACTAGCCCGTCGCCAGTACAGCGCGCAATCCCATTGCTTGTGCGTTGCTCGTCTGGACACGGTTGAAGACACTTGCTTATCAGCGGGGGCAAAGGATTTATCAAATCAAGCATGGTCTGTTGTCCAACTATTTGATAACACAACTCAAGCAACCGGCGATCTCAATGGTTCTTGCGTAATACCAAGTCCGGCTAATCAACCCTAGAATGAGTAATGGAGTTGTATGAAAGGCTGAAAGCAAGATGGGGCGTCGACTGAAGCTAGAACCACATTTAACCATTGAGGAACTGGAGCAGCGTTATAAATCTGCCAAGAGCGGGATTGAACGGGGGCATTATCAGCTCATCTGGCTATTGCACTTGGGCAAGGGTACCGCTGAGGTAGCTGAGGTTACCGGCTACAGCCGAGCCTGGATTTATGACGTGGTCAGAAGCTATAACCACGAAGGTCCGGCGGCGCTGGGAGACCAACGGCAACATAATCAGGGTCATGGTCAGATCCTTCTCGATGATGAGAGGCAAGCCTTGTTGTACCAAGCCTTGCAAGAGGAGCCCCCGGATGGCGGATTCTGGAATGGTCGCAAGGTAGCTGACTGGCTGAGTGAGCACTTGGACCGTCCGGTTCACCGCCAACGGGGCTGGGAGATTCTCAAACAGATGGAGTTCTCTCTCAGGGTGCCTCGTCCCGAGCATCAGCAGGCTGCCACCGAAGCGGAGCAGCGGGTGTGGGAAAAAAAATCTGCACGCTCAACTGGAGACAATCCAAACGGCCCATCCCGACGCCGACGTTCAGCTGTGGACCATGGACGAACATCGCTTGGGACTCCATCCCATCTTGCGCCGGGTGTGGGTCGATAACTGGGGTGGGTCGCTTAGCGCTCCCGTCCACTGTCGTTATGACTGGTTTTGGCTCTATGGCTTTGTCCATCCCCGCAGCGGACGCACCTATTGGTGGCTGTTGCCTCGGGTTAATATCGACCTGTTTAATCGGGTCTTGGCTGATTTCGCGAACCACTTTGGCATTGGTCCTAAGCAACAGGTCGTGCTGGTCATGGATCAAGCCGGGTGGCATACCTCAGGTCAGGTGCTTGTACCCGAAGGCCTGCATCTGGTCTTTTTGCCACCTTACTCTCCGCATATGCAACCCGCAGAGCGACTCTGGCCCATTCTCAACGAAGCCTTGGCCAACCGAGTGTTTGACACGCTTGATGACCTACTGGAACGGGTAGAGCAGCGCTGTGTACAACTCCTGAACCTTACCGACTTTATCTCAGGCTTGACCCAGTTCCATTGGTGGAAGGCGTTTCAATGCTAAGTGTGGCTGATTAAGCGGACTTGATAT
>DATNRH010000101.1 GCA_036703605.1 Candidatus Obscuribacterales bacterium
TGTCGCTGGTGACCTCACATTGGCACGCGCCGAGGAATTGGTCAGAAGGCTTCACAAGCTGGCCAATCCAGAGTTCAAGGCCGTGAGCTTGGCGCAGTTTTGGTCAGATTGGCTCGATGAGCAAAAGAGGCACGTGGTCGCATCCACGGTGAATGGCTACAAGAATGACTACGATCTTTTTGCGGATGCTCTTGGAGCAAGGATCATGGATGCGCCCATTAGCTCCGTGACTACCAAACAAATTAGTGTAGCGCTGGAAAAGGCCCAGAAACAAGGCAACGGAAAGGGCAAAAGCACTAGGAGGGCGTCGACCATCAATAAGGCCCTGGCCACCCTCAGGCGTGTCATGGAGGACGCTGTTGCCAAAAGGCTTGTGACTCACAACCCTGCCAAACAATGCCGCTCATTGAGCCAGCAGGACTCAACCCAGAGAGCACCCTTCACCGCGAAAGAGGTTCGGGAGATGATCGGGCATCCTGATACCTCAGATGAATGGCAAGGCGCCATTACCCTGGCAGCACATACAGGACTGAGATTGGGTGACATAGTGAACCTGAGCGAAAAGCACCTAGATGTGGCGAGATTGGTGATCATGCCATCAAAAACATCCAAGCAGAAGAAGGTCATCACTGTCCCCTTGACCCCTCCATGCCTTGCTTGGGTTAAAGGGCGAAAAGGCGACTACTTCCCCACATTGAAAAAACAGGAGACCGCCACATGCTCCATGCAGTTTTCTGCGATAATGAGCCGGGCCAAAGTCCCCAAAACAGTTGAACTGCCCGGTGGATTCACCGCCTCCAGGAGCTTCCACTCTCTGCGCCACACATTCGCCTCTTGGCTCGCTGATGCCGACATCCATGCCGATGTTCGTCAAAAGCTTACTGGCCACTCCTCGAGCAAAATACACGCTCAATACAGCCATCACGACGAGGCTCTGGATCGCGCGATTGGAACACTTCCTGAGCTATGAAAAACGGACCGCGAATACTGGCAGAAATCTGTGATGCTTTGGAACATCTCAGCGAGACTTTTGGGGATGATTCTGCCGAGG
>DATNRH010000102.1 GCA_036703605.1 Candidatus Obscuribacterales bacterium
AGTGCATCGACACGGATGAACCCCTCAGGATCGACCACCTGCTGCCCAATGACCTGTCTGACGTCAATCGTAAGGCGGTCGAAGAGTTCTTCGCTGAACATCAGATCATCGCCGCAAATATGAACGGTCTCAAATACATGGTGGAACAGAAGTTTGCGACCAAAGCATCCGCCCTCAAACATGTGCTGGCTGATCTGGGGTGGGTGCTGAAAGAAGCCAAGTGGGGCGGCAAGGACTACAAACGGGTCCTCTGGCTCAGGCCGGGCTATAGTCTCAAGTCAGGTGTGATCTCTGGCCCAACGACATGGACGCTGAATACGGATCAGGTCGGCTCGGCAGAGGGCGAACTCGGCAAAGGGTTCTTTACCCACAAACAGGGCTTGAGGGTCGACCCGCTACAAGACGACACAGAGATCCCAGCTCTTGTCTTCTGAACGCGACAGGATCTGGGCTCGGCATGAGGTCTACATGCGCGAACGCATGAAGATTGAGATCACCGATCGGCAGTATCTTTGGTGGGACTGGGTCTTCACCACACATATGGAAAGCGCTGTCGATAAGTATCTCACGCTGATTTTCCAATGGGCTAATCGTGATAGTCACGGGTGCCTTTGGTTTGGCGACTACCCCCGCGCCAACATCAAGTTCCAGAAGAAGACACTAACTTGCTACCGCTTTGCTTACGGTATCGCGACCGTCATTCCGCTCAGTGAAAAGCAGTCGATCCGCCACGAGTGCAACAACCCCTTTTGCGTCAACCCACGCCATCTTTTGACCGGCGACCCAAAGGAAAACTTCCGCGACTATCTGGCAACCCAAGCCTATGGCACACGCTGGAAGTTGCTCCGTGGGTGGGACTCTATGTAGCTGATTTTGCAATCCACCCACCCCACCTTTCCACCCTTGGTGGGCAGGACGCATAAACTGAAAGCTGCCGAACAGCACCAGAGCTGACATTAGTTCAGCCGCAGCGAATGGCGGCTGGGAGCCCAGTTGTGGTGTGCCGCAAATCCGTAAGATGTCCGCTGTTCGTCCGAGGGCCGTTGGTCTGTCCATGCTCTCGGTGGGTGGTCTTCTGAATTTCCGACCTATTTAGTTTGGAACATACGATACGCAGAATGGAAGTTCTGCCTATGAAACAAGGAATAACTTATGACTTCTTTCGATCTTTCGCGCCGTGGATTGATTCTGGGTGCCGCTGGTGGGGCCGCCCTTCTCGCCGCCGGACGTCCACAACCCCTGCAAGCCGCAGCCCACGCAACAGCACCACTCCC
>DATNRH010000103.1 GCA_036703605.1 Candidatus Obscuribacterales bacterium
ATCGACTGAGTTGGGTGTCAACAGACTGGCTCCGTCCTGTGACGTCTTGAGTGCGGCTTTGCTGCACGCTAGTCGTAGTGGCCACTGTGAGCGGAGTAGAGGACACGAAGGTGCAAGCTGGGCAAGGAGACTGACCAGGGGCAACACCATCAGAGCTGTAGCCCATACAGGTTCCGATATTTTGAGGGCCGGTTGCTGACAGAGGCTCAGAACCAATGATAAACGAGGCACCGGGCGTAGCCATTGTCGAAACCCAAGAGCCGCCAATGTAACCGAATCCATCATCGTTCGAGCCAACAGGGAGGCAGCCGCTGGTCCACACCTCCATGATAGGGTCGGAGACGCCACTTTGACTGTCGTCAGAACCGACAATAGAGGCAAAGTAGATGTACATGTTGTTGGCACCAATAACAGTATCCTCAGGAATAGTGTATCGGTAGAGGCTTCCGCTCCAGCCAAGAGGCTCCCCAAATCCATTGGACGATTCACAAGTGCCACCCTCAGGAAGCTCAGGTAGGTCATCGAAAACAAACCCGTTGGGGCAGATGTCAATAGTACCCTCGCAAGGGAGTGCGGGGCACGCGCTGGCACCAGGACACAGGTTAAGGCAGCCATCGCCACTTGAATAAAAGTTCACAACAATGTAGTAGGTCACTTCAGGGATGGCGTCAAAGGTAATCAAGGAATCCCGAAGTCCAGGGCCACCATCATCGTCACAATCAACCTGGGTGCAAATGCCATTGTTGTCGTACCAGGCACTGAGGACAGTATCGGAGCAAAAATCGCAAGTATTGTCACCAGTGGAGAAGTTCACCTGTCCCATGACAGAAGCAGTCCAGGAGTAAATGCGAGCAGGAGTCGTGACAGTTAGAGTTCCTCCGCAAGAAGGGTCAACACCACTTCCAGGGGTAGCAAATCCCGACACAGTGATGGCACCTTGGACTGGGTTTCCAAGCATCAACGGCTGAGGTTCAGGTTCATTCCCTGCTGCAGCAAAGGCAGCCATGCAGGCATCAGAACGGGAAAGCAATGCGGACAAAGCAATGAGCAGAATGGCGGTCCAATGGAACATATCAGCGCTGAGAACAAGAGATGTCTGAAATCACGGGCAATATCGAAT
>DATNRH010000104.1 GCA_036703605.1 Candidatus Obscuribacterales bacterium
GGTGTGCTGGGCGGGAAAGGACAGCTCATCCATAATGGATGCGAGACGTACCAAGAAATCATCTCGCAATTCATTAAAAATCGAGACACCCCGAACAAACAGTAAGCGATCGACGCTGGTTAGCATACAAAGATTCAAAACGACATCAGCAAACCCCGGTGGCTCTAAACGGTCAGGTCATCTGTATCTCATCCAGACCCATCTCGGAGGAGCAGCATAGGTTGTCATGGATGGAGTACAGTCCTCGTCCATACCGGCGTCAGTACAGCCAAGGTGCCATGAAGATAACACAGCATCCGAAGCGGCTGACGGGTGGAGGGTGATACCCATCCAACAGCTCACTCTCAGGATTCTAGTGGTCTTTGGGGGAATTCGGACGATCGCTTCTAGGAATTGTCGCAGGACTTGATGTTCACGGAGGCGATCGCAGCTTAAGAAACTCGGAAATCGTAACCGCCACTACCTCGATCATCCCCCAAGATTTGCGAATGTTCCATCAGTGATTGTGCCGGTTCACCCCGACAGTCTAAGATTCAGTAGCTTATGGCTACCACCCTGGCACTGTCGAGATTTTAAGAAGGTTGCCGATATGTACGATAAGATTACCCCACCCACGAATGGCGATCGCATTACCTTTCGCGATGGCGAGCCCATTGTGCCCGATAACCCCATTATTCCCTTTATCCGGGGTGATGGCACGGGGGTTGACATTTGGCCCGCATCCCAACTGGTGTTTGATGCGGCGGTTGCCAAAGCCTACGGCGGTCAGCGGCGGATTGAGTGGTTCAAGGTCTACGCTGGGGATGAAGCCTGTGATGTCTATGGCACCTACCAATATCTCCCCGAAGATACTCTAACGGCGATTAAAGAGTATGGCGTGGCCATCAAAGGGCCTTTGACGACTCCTATTGGTGGCGGTATTCGCTCCCTCAACGTAGCTCTGCGCCAGATTAACGACCTCTATGCCTGCGTGCGTCCCTGCAAGTATTACGCCGGCACCCCCTCGCCCCACAAGAGCCCAGAAAAGCTCGATGTGATTGTCTATCGGGAAAATACGGAAGATATCTATTTAGGCATTGAATGGAAGCAGGGCAGCGAGGTGGGCGATCGCCTCATCAAGTTCCTCAACGAGGAGCTGATTCCTGCCACGCCGGAGCACGGCAAGAAACAAATCCGCCTCGATTCCGGCATTGGCATCAAGCCCATTAGTAAAACCGGCTCCCAGCGCCTCGTGCGCCGCGCCATCCGCCATGCCCTGCGGTTGCCCAAGGACAAGCAACAGGTGACCCTGGTGCACAAGGGCAACATCATGAAATATACCGAAGGGGCCTTTCGCGACTGGGGCTATGAGCTAGCCACTACGGAATTTCGGGCGGAATGTGTTACTGAGCGCGAGTCGTGGATTTTGGGCAATAAGGAAGCCAAGCCTGACCTGAGCGTCGAAGACAATGCTCGCCAAGTGGAGCCCGGCTACGATTCCCTAACGCCGGAGAAAAAGGCAGACATCTGTGGGGAAGTCAAAGACGTCCTAGAAGGCATTTGGGACACCCACGGCAACGGGCAATGGAAGGAGAAGATCATGGTGAACGATCGCATCGCCGACAGCATCTTCCAACAGATTCAAACCCGCCCCGATGAATATTCCATCCTGGCGACGATGAACCTGAATGGCGACTACCTATCGGATGCGGCAGCAGCGATCGTGGGCGGTCTGGGCATGGGG
>DATNRH010000105.1 GCA_036703605.1 Candidatus Obscuribacterales bacterium
ATGGGCCTTACCGAACTCCGCTGCGCAAAAACACCCCATGAAAAATTCGCGCAAGAATGCTAGTAAAATGCTAGTCATTTTCCATTCATTTTCAGTCATTTCTGTGATATCTGCAGCCAACATCACATGAAAAACATCAAATTCATTGCCTCCTTCTACCTTTAATATAGCTTTTAAAACTCAACAACATGCTTACAGTCAACAACAATCGCTACTTCCACAGCTTGAAGTCCCAGGCCTTGATGTATGCCCACCACAAACCCTTCATCTCTAATGTTTTAACTGACAACTCTCGCGACACTGCATGGGAAAACATCACTGATGCAATTTCTTTTGGACCCTACCTTTGTGTGATTGTGGCTACTCATGTCAAGAAACATGTTAGAGGCTTTCGCCTTCTTCACCACCTTGGCCACCTTGTGCCGGGAGGATTCCCTCTAGGCAAAAATAATCCGATCTTTTCTTGTATTGGTTTTGATGAGGACATTGCCTCTACCCTTCATGAGCTCCATCTCCCTGAAATCCAGAAGAAAAGTACTGCCAAGGACACACCAGTGCCCTCTATTGATGATCTCCTTGCTGCAGATGACAAAGCTGCCTTCGCTGCCTGCAAACCACATGTGGAACAGCCCTACACTTTAGCCTGCGGTCCAGCTCTGATTTTACCCCCTGAGGCCACTGAATTATTGGTAGCAGATTTCTTGCAAAATCCCACTGATGATGGCATGTTTGAGCCTTATAGTATTTTCCTTGCCTGCCAAAAATTTGTGCAATCACTCCCTCTAGCTGAGAAATCCAAACTGGGTGTCATCCTTCAAGAAGTTTGGGCCCTCCGTTATGCTAAACTCACTCTGCCTAAGGATGAAAATTTTGCAACTCGTGTAACAGACAAGGAAACACTTGATATTTGGTTTCGTCGCATCCCCCCTGCTCCTCCAACCACAGTGGAAAATAGTGCGCAACCCCCCACAGTGGAAAATAGTGCGCAACCCCCCGCAACCACCACTGAAGACCGCAACTCTGAAAATTGCCCTCCGGGCCTCAGCTCAGTTCTCCAGCAGCAGACCCAGCTATTGGAAAAGCAGATCACTCTGCAAGAAAATAGCATGGAGCTGCAGGCCAAGTCTATTGAAGCCCACTCACGAGCATTTGCCCTTGACACCACCTCCAAGATCCAGCGCTCCACTACAGACCATGATCGACAAAAATGCCTGGGCCTCTCTGTCACTCAGATTTCGGATGGCTCCTTCACAGCCCCCCCTACCACTCTTCCCACATTTCTGGATGACCTCATCAAGGCTGAGGCTGGACTCCGAGTTTCCCTCTTGCGCAATTTTCGATCCACAAACCAACTCAATTTTGTGATTACCAAGCACCTGGCCACAGTCCTGGCCACCCTCCAGTTTCAAAATTCTGATGATATTAGCCCTGAATTCTCCATCTTTAGCTTGGGCTCTGCTGATCTGAGCACTGGTGGTGGCAGTCAAAACTTGACTGAACTTAATGTTATTGAAGAAGACATGGGGACCAAGTATGGCTACACCACTGACCAAATCAACAAGGCCAAAAAGTTGACCTACTTCATCCCTCACACACCAACCCAATTGCTGCGCCATCTCAAGAACTTCTATGGTCTCCTCCTTGGCATCACCCACCAGGGGGCTCATGCCCCCTTTCTCTTCAAGAAAAATGTTCTAGATGTGCTGACAAATCATGAGGTTACAGTTGAGCACCTTGCAGAACGTGACCCCACCTGCCTTGGCAGAGTCCTTGCCTATGTTGAAGCCCAGTTCCAGTCCTTCTATGCTAGTATTGTCCCAGCCTCAGCTCCGGCTACTTGGTCTTGGTCCTTCCTAGAGTTCACTCGCCTCCCTGAATGGCTGCATGGCTGTGACATTGGCTATAAATTGCCATTGGGAGTTGAGGCCCAACACAAGCCCTCCCCATCCCCCAAGCCCAAACATGACAGGGATAGACAAATCTCATCACCACCAGCAAAGCGCAACAAGTCAAGTGGGTCCCCTTCTCCTGTTCGAAACCCCAACCCAGTCATGAGTTGGAAGATCCCTCCAGCTGACTTCAAAAAGTTCCATGCTAAAAATCGATCCTGTCCCACCGATCCAGAGGGCAACCAAGTCTGCATCAAGTACCAACTCCTCGGGACCTGCTCTCATGGGGATTCTTGTGCTCGTGCCATCACCCACAAGACCCTCACTGGGGACCTCAAGAAAGAGTTCCAATCTTGGCTTGATAGTGTGCAATCTTGACTATCTGTGGGCCCTCAACACAGCACACCACATTTGCCCCCTTACAATCTTCGCCCCCGTCCACCAGGCCCTGCACCCCTGCCACCCACAGCTCTCTTTACACCACCACCACCCACCCCACCACTGCTCACCCCACCGGATCCCACACTTCAGTCACCACCACCTACAACTCCCACTGGCCCACAGTCCATCTTGCGCCGCAAACACTCAACAGCACCCTCGGCATCTACAGCATCTAAGCTTGCCCTCCACGTGTCTTTCCACCAGGCAAAACCCGTGCATCCCACACTGTCAGCACCTTCACTCTCCAGTGCCCCAGGCCCTCGCAACATTCCGCGGGTCCAAAACCCCTCCTCAGTCCTCACATCCATCAGTGGCCCTGAGAAGCTCCTTGGTGAGTCCTTTTGTTCCTCTTGCATTGTCTGCCACTTTGGCTCGCAGCTGTTGCTCTACTGCCTCCCACTGCCATCGCCACTCCTGC
The DNA here is from genome assembly GCA_036703605.1 of Candidatus Obscuribacterales bacterium. Lineage (NCBI taxonomy): Bacteria > Bacillati > Candidatus Melainabacteria > Candidatus Obscuribacterales > Candidatus Obscuribacterales bacterium. The sequence continues at coordinate 2,749 of DATNRH010000105.1, forward strand.
CACCAGACCCCTCTATCCAGCCAGACTGCAAGTGCCGTCCCTGCCAGCCCAGCACTGCACCCTTTTCAGGCCACTGCAGCTGCCCCACTGGCAGCATCACAGCCCACTGCTCCTGCGCTCGCACCTACCAGTCCACTGCACCCTTCTCAGGCAACTGCAGCTGCAACACTGGTGGCATCGCAACCCCCTGCTCCTGTGCCCACCCCTACCAGCCCACTGCACCCTCTTCAGGCAACTGCAGCTGCATCACTGGTAGCCCCGTGGAACACTGCTCCTGTGCCCACCCCCCTAACCTGGAAGTCACCTCGGTGCCCACTCCAGGCGGCCCTGCCGGTGGATCTGGTGGCCCTAGCATTAAGCATGGGCTCACCCTGCACAACCTCCAACCCCTTCGAGGCTCCCCCACTGACGCACCTAGATCAACTCCACATGCCACCAGTGCTGCCCTCCCCGAACTGGAGAACCCCTCCTCCTCCACCCCCACTGTGACACAGACCATGCTGTCCCCCTACCGCCAGCCAAACAGGATGAAAGTGCCCCCCTCTTCTGACTCCTACTGGCTCCCTGGGCCCAGTCATCAGGTCCTGCACAACATACAGCAGGCCCTTGCCTGGAAGCCCCCTCCCAGGACTCGGCCCCCTTTCCAGTTTGACCTCTCAGAAGCTGCTGCCCTACACAACCAACAGGTCCTTGCATCCTTTGACTTCGATCTTGAAAAGGTCCTGCTCTCTGATAGCCACTCA
>DATNRH010000106.1 GCA_036703605.1 Candidatus Obscuribacterales bacterium
GCCATGGCGGTGCAGAAACTCTTTCCCAAGGCACAGGTGACGATTGGCCCTTGGATTGAAAATGGTTTCTACTACGACTTTGATAGTCCTGAACCGTTCACAGAGCAGGATCTCAAGGCCATTAAAAAGGAGATGGTAAAAATCATCAAGCGCAAGCTGCCGGTGATCCGCGAGGAGGTCAGCCGCGAAGAAGCAGAGCGCCGCATTCAGGCTCTAGGGGAACCCTACAAACTGGAAATCCTCCAAGATCTGAAGGAACCCATTACCCTATATCACCTAGGCGATGCTTGGTGGGATCTCTGCGCCGGGCCCCACGTGGAGAATACTCAGGATCTCAACCCCAAGGCCTTTGATCTGGAAAGTTTGGCCGGGGCCTACTGGCGCGGCGATGAAACCAAGGCCCAGCTCCAGCGTATCTACGGCACCGCTTGGGAAACGCCGGAGCAGCTAGCGGAATATAAGCGCCGCAAGGAAGAGGCCCTGCGCCGGGATCACCGTCGTCTGGGCAAGGAGCTAGGGCTATTCATTTTTTCGGACTCCGTGGGCCCAGGCTTGCCCATGTGGACGCCGAAGGGGACGGTGCTGCGATCGCTTTTGGAAGACTTCCTCAAGCAAGAACAGATCCGCCGAGGCTACCAACAGGTCGTCACGCCCCACATCGGGCGCGTCGATTTATTCAAAACCTCGGGGCACTGGCAGAAATATCGCGATGACCTTTTCCCGATGATGGGAGCATCGGAAGATGAGGGGTTTGTCCTCAAGGCCATGAACTGTCCGTTCCATATCCAAATTTACAAAGCTAGTCTGCGCTCCTACCGGGAACTACCTCTGCGCTTTGCTGAATTTGGCACGGTCTATCGCTATGAACAGTCGGGAGAACTGGGCGGCCTCACCCGAGTGCGTGGCTTTACCCAAGATGATGCCCACCTGTTTGTCACGCCGGAGCAACTGAATGACGAATTCCTCAAGGTGGTAGACCTGATCCAGTCGGTCTTTAAGGCTTTGCAGCTCACCAACTTTAAGGCCAGGCTGAGCTTCCGCGATCCCAAGTCGGACAAATATATCGGCAGTGATGATGCTTGGAATAAAGCCGAAGCTGCTATTCAGCAGGCGGTAGAAACCCTAGGGATGAACCACTTCCTTGGCATTGGGGAAGCGGCGTTCTACGGCCCCAAACTCGACTTTATGGTGCAGGATGCCCTAGAGCGGGAGTGGCAGCTTGGGACGGTACAGGTTGACTACAACTTGCCTGAGCGCTTTGACCTGGAATATGTCGCCGAAGACGGCACCCGCCAGCGTCCCGTGATGATCCACCGAGCGCCCTTTGGCTCCTTGGAGCGCTTAATCGGGATTTTGATTGAAGAATATGCTGGCGATTTTCCCCTGTGGTTGGCTCCGGTGCAGGTGCGTTTGCTGCCGGTAACCTCGGAGCAGCTCACCTTTGCCCGGCAGGTGGTGGAGCATATGCAATCCCTGGGCGTCCGAGCTGAGGTGGATCTCAGCGGCGAACGCTTGGGTAAGATGATCCGCAATGCTGAGAAAGAAAAAATTCCGGTGATGGCAGTGGTGGGAGCCAAGGAAGCCGAAGGCAACTCCCTGAGCATTCGTACCCGGGCGTCGGGAGAATTGGGGGCGATCGCGGTTCCTGAAGTTCTCGATCGCTTGACCCAGGCGATCGCTGCCTATGGCAATTTCTAGCCCAATTTTTCACATTACGTGATCCAGGTGCGATCGCGGCCGAGTCCTCATGATTGAATAGGGATTGGCGACTTGTGAGGAAACCTATCTGTGCCCCCTAGTGTGACTGTGATTGTTCCGGCAACGACGGCAAATTTGGGTGCCGGCTTCGACTGCATTGGTGCATCGCTATCGATGTATAACCAATTTTTCTTTGACCACCTGCCCCCAACGGCTGAGCAGCACGTCACTATTCAAGTAGAAGGTACAGAGGCGGATCGGGTGCAGTGTGATCAGCGCAACTTGGTCTATCAAACCTTTCTGTCTTTCTTCCAGCACCTTAAGCAACCGCCGCCGCCGGTCGCCATTCGGATTCAACTAGGAGTGCCCCTAGCTCGCGGGCTGGGGAGTTCCGCCACGGCGATTGTGGGGGGTCTGCTCGGTGCCAATGCCCTGGCCGGATCGCCCCTCAGCCAAACTGAGATCATGCATTTAGCGATCGCCCTTGAAGGCCATCCCGATAACGTAGTGCCGGCGCTACTAGGAGGCTGTCGTCTAGCATCAGCGGATGACCAAGGGCGGTGGACAGTGTGCGACGTTCCTTGGCATTTTGACATCATCCCAGTCGTCGCCATTCCCAACTTTGAGCTATCTACCGAAGAGGCTCGCAGGGTGTTGCCCCAGCACTACAGCCGCGCCGATGCCATCTACAACATTGCCCATATGGGCCTGCTCATTCGCGCGCTCTCCAATGGACGGGGCGACTGGTTGAAAAGCGCTTTGGGCGATCGCATTCACCAGCCCTATCGCCAAACCTTGATCCACGGCTATGAAGCGGTTGCAGCAGCAGCAGCCAGCGTTGGTGCCCACGGGGTGGTGATCAGCGGCGCTGGCCCTACCTTGCTGGCCCTGTGCCCCCCCCAAGCGACCACGGCGGTGCAGGCCGCTATTGAACGGGCCTGGGTGGAACAAGGGTTGATGGCTCGCGTCGAAGCGCTACAGCTCGATACCCGTGGAGCGATCGTCACCCTAGGTGATTAGTACTCTGCAGCAGACGTTTACCCTGGAATAGGGTACCTTCAACGGTTGGATTTTGGCTTTCTCCCCATGGAAGAAGACCCTGCGTGAACGGCTTCGCTCAGCCAGCGTAGACCTTAGGGTATGCCGATCCTGGGATATTGGTGCCTTCTAGGACTAGTCTTGAGGTGGGCTAGCGATCGCCCCCGAGGTTGCACTCCTTCACCAATCCTGAGCTAGCCTCCCCAAACCAGCTATACTAATCACCGCCTGCCCATCTCCATTTTGCCCCAACCGCCTATGACTTCAGTTTGGCAACAGGTTTTATTGGCCCGCCCTGTATCCCTAGAGTTTCTGGGGCGTTGGGCATCATCTAGCTATCTACTGCGGTGGCTGCCGCTCCTTCAGGCATGGCGATCGAGCAGTTGGCTCTTGCAGTGGAGTGAGGCGATCGCCCTTGTCTTGGCGGCCCTGGTCTACATCCTTGCGCCGTTTGTCTCGACGACCCTCATTGGCATTTTGCTGATGGCAGCATCGGCCTTTTGGCTGTTACGGGTTGTGTCAGAACCCGCCGACCTACGCCGGATTACGCCCATTCACATGCTGGTGGGTCTCTACTGGGCGATCGCCACGGTGGCCACGGTGCTGTCCCCGGTGCGCAGTGCGGCCCTGGACGGCTGGGTGAAACTCACCCTCTATCTGCTGCTCTTTGTGTGGATGACGCGGCTGATGCGATCGCCCCAGATGCGCTCCATTCTGATTGGCATTTATCTTCATGTTTCGCTGCTGGTCAGCGTTGTGGGGATTCGGCAATTTATCTTTGGTGCAGATGCCTTAGCAACCTGGGTTGATGTTGAATCATCCCTAGCTGGCACCACCCGTGTCTATAGCTACCTCGGCAACCCCAACCTGCTAGCCTCCTACCTCATGCCCGCCGTCATGCTCAGCGCCGCCGCCATCTTTGCCTGGCAGCGCTGGCTTCCCAAGGCTCTGGCCAGCATGATGTTTGTCATCAACACCGCCTGCCTAGTGCTCACCTTCAGCCGAGGCGGTTGGATTGGTCTAGTCGTCGGTGGATTCGTCCTCGTACTGCTGCTGGTGCATTGGTACAGTATTCATCTGCCACGCTTCTGGCGCATTTGGGCAATTCCCATGGTGTTGGGACTATCGGCAGGGTTTATCTTTGTCGCCGTGATGGCAGTCGAACCGTTGCGCGATCGCGTCGCCAGCATGTTTGTCGGGCGGGAAGACAGCAGCAACAACTTCCGCATCAATGTGTGGATGTCGGTGATTGAAATGATCAAAGACCGTCCTATCCTAGGCATTGGCCCCGGCAATAGCGCCTTCAATCGAGTCTATCCCTTCTACCAACAGCCAGGCTACACCGCCCTCAGTGCCTATTCCATTCTGTTGGAAGTGGCAACAGAAACCGGACTGATCGGGTTAACCTGCATGGTGTGGCTGTTGCTCGTCACCTTCCACCAAGGTTGGACGCAACTGCAACGACTACGCAACCTCAGCCATACACAAGGCTTTTGGCTAATGGGCGCGATCGCCACCATGATCGGGATGTTGGCCCATGGCGTTGTAGACACCGTCTGGTATCGCCCCCAGGTCAGTACCCTCTGGTGGGGCATGGTGGCCCTCGTTGCCAGCTACTATGTCCTACCCCATGCCGAATCGCCTAGTCTGGAGCAATTCCCCAGCGACAACGAGGGTGATCACGATTAAGGCGTGTAGATCAAGGTGATCTGGGAGAACCGGGAGCTTAGTAATCCTTTAGAGCCCTGGCCGTTTCTCGTTTCTCCTGCTTCTGCTTCAGCGCCTCACGCTTGTCATGCAGTTTCTTCCCACGGCAGAGCCCCAGATCTACCTTGACCCGCCCCTCCTTTAAGTACAGCTTCAGCGGCACCAAGGTCAGCCCCTGCTGCTCCACCTTGCCCACCAACCGACGAATTTCATCCTTATGGAGCAAGAGCTTACGCACACGGCGGGGATCATGGTTGAACACCTGACTGGCGCTTTCATGGGGAGAAATATGCACATTGTGCAACCACACCTCCGCATCTCGAATCAGGGCATACCCATCCCGCAGGTTCGCCTTGCCCAATCGTAGAGACTTCACCTCCGTTCCCTTGAGGGCAATGCCGGCTTCAAAGCGCTCTAATACTTCATATTGATGGCGGGCTTGGCGATTATCTGAAAGGATCTTCTGCCCACTGCTGCTCTTACCCATAATGCTTTCTCCTCTCCACTACCCATGACGGATCTCACGCTCTACTGCACCACAATGCGCCATTCATGCAGCTCATAATCTACGCAATGGTTTTGAACTAAGGGATCATTGGCGACGATCGCCTCTGCTTCCTCCAAGGAGCTAGCCTGAAAGAGCAACATGCCACCGCCCCGCTCTGCCCAATAGCCACTGCGTGCATTGTGGCCGCGGGCGATCAGGGATTGGACATAATCAATATGGGCCGGGACATACTGGTCGAAGGTGGCCTTGTCCACAATACCCCGTTCAAGTTTGGCAAACCAAGGCATAGCTACTGCAGAGATCAACGTGAATCACTGGGACGAACCCAAACCCCTATCACTGGGGTCTTTTAGCATAGCGCGAATCCCCCTGTCCTTCCCATGAATGCAACAGAGCCTCATCATGTCTAGCATGACTACTCGCCAAGCCTCCCATCCCGGTGAATACCGTTTCTTCGTAGCCCTGATCCCACCACCCGAGGTGCAGGAGGCTGCCCTGCAGATCATCCAAGAGCTGGGCGATCGCTTTCAAACCAGCACAGCCAAAGCGCCGCCCCACATTACCCTCTATCCACCCTTTTTATGGACAGATAGCGATCGCCTCCTAGAAACCCTCACAGCGATCGCCCAAACCCAAGCTCCCATTGACATCACGCTCTCTGGCTTTGCCGCCTTTCCCCCTCGGGTGCTCTACCTGCATGTTGAACCAACGCCGGGTCTCATGGACCTCCAAACGAACCTCAGCCAACAGCTTGAGCAGCACCTAGGCATCGTCGATCCCGTTGAACAGCGGCGCGGCTTCACCCCCCACCTCACCGTCGCCTCCCGCAACGTCACCCGTCCTACCTTCCGCACCGCTTGGAGCGACCTCCAACACCGTGAGTTTACGGCCAGCTTCAGGAGCGATCGCCTCTCGCTTCTACGCCACAACCGCCGGTATTGGGAGGCTGTAGAGGATTGCCCCCTTGCCACCAGAACAGGGCAATCTAGCCAAGCACCCCCTGTTCCACCAATGTAAAGTTTTCAAGACAAATTTAGTTTCACTTGACATCCAACCCAGCAAACAGTAACAATAGATACAGAAAGTAAATCGTTCATCTCCCACGAATCAAGATTTAAGATGCTTTAAGTTTAGAGAAAGGGAGACGGAAGTAAGGAGTAATCCTGAAGGAACGCGCCTCAAACCCAAACACTCGCATCAACTTGAGTAGGAGGCGAATCCATGAAACTCACATATCGCGGCACCACATACAACTACACCCCTCCAGCTGTTGAACTAGGCGACTCGACGTCTGTTGGCACCTACCGGGGTGTTGACATCCGATTCCGTAACCCTAAAAAAGTTTTCGTTCAGCAAACCACGCTGGATCTGAAATATCGCAACGCTGCCTACACATCCACTCAGCCCGTGATGGATGCAGCGATCGCTCCTGAGGTTGAAGCAACTCCGGTTGCCCAAGTCATGGCAGCGGTAGCAGAACCCGTCAAGGCGGCTGTTCTAGACGTACAAGATCGGGCGCGGGCTTTGATGATGGGCCACCACCGCACCATCAAGCAACGCCAGCAAGCCATGCTAACCCGCTTGGATGCTGAGGTCGGCGTGCCTGTGGCTGAAGCTGCTAAGTATTGGAATCACGTGCAAGGTAAGGTGCATCCTTCCTTCCGGGCCAGCTACGATCGTAGCGGTGCATCTCTAAGCTAGGCTAGCTGGGTCTGATACCGGTGTGAATCCGGTCAGAGTGCCTTGAAACCCAGGTCAATGAGTCGGGTAGATGACCTCTTTCGGGAGAGCGTCTACCCGATTTTTGATCGGCCCACATCTCAAGGCTCTAGTCCTGAGACTCGATCGACGCTGCACCTATCGATAGGCCAGATCTTCCGTGAGCTGAACTTCAATGATTTGGTCAGGAGCGATCGCTCCCGACCGCTGCGCCGTGATCGTAGATGACTGTCCCGTGACCCGAATATTTTGCTCATCTACCGATAACGCCTGAACCACAAAGCGGCTACCCGACGATGACGATTCGAAGCGCCCTAGAACTTGACTATCCACTGGCACCAGCACCTGTCCAGTTGTATCAACCACCGGCTGACTAACCAGCAGCACCTCTTGGCGAGGAACAGCTAAAGGTAGATCGAGCGATCGCTCCCCTGGATAGCGCAGGGTCAAAACCGTACCGGCCGGCAACCATACCGACGGGCTAGACACCACAACCGTCGCGGGGTTTTCTGGCATCGCTGAGACATCAGTAGGCAAAGGTTGCCCAAAGTCCACTGTATCTGCAGGGCGGGAAGGTATCGGTGCCAACGACACAGGCGGCTCGACGACAACGGGCTGAGTCGCAACCGGAGGTGTCTGGGTTTCCGGCTGAACCACAACGCTATCCCCAGGTCTATCTTCATCGTCAAAAGGTTCTGCCTCTACCACCGGCTCTACCACCGGCTCTAACGTCGGTTCCTGCACGGGAGCAGGCGGGGCAACCGCAGGAGACGATGCCGGCGGTGGCACCATGACTTCAATAGCACCGGGCTCCAGCTCAGGGAGAGCATTGGCGCTAGGTAGACTAGCCGTACTCGCAGGCTCAGGGAAAGCATTGGCGCTGGATGGACTAGGCACACTAGGGGTAGGTGGTGGTGGACTCGGAGCAAGGCTCGGACTGGGAGCATTCGGCGATGGCATGGAGAACTCCACCTCACCGAGACTAGAATCCACAGATACATCAGGGGGCGGCGCTGCAGCTACCGATGGCGTATCGACCTCCAGCAACGGCCGAATCATCCAGCGATCGCCCTCCACGGGACGCAATTCCACCTGTCCTGGCGCAAAAACTACATCTGGCGCTAGTTCTATGACAATGCGAGCCATGCCCGGCTGAAATTGGCCAACCCGAATATGTCGCACCATGCCGCTATAGGACTGCTCTGTGGGCACATTGCCCACATCTGTCCCTGGCAAGTTAATCACAATCCGCGGCGGCTCAGCCAATAGAAAATAGTCGGGGCTCTGTCCATTCGGCACCGTGACCGTCAAGCTACGGCTGGACGCATCAAACGACCATTGGGTGAGTTGGGCAGCTTGCAGCGGTGCCGTCCCCAGCATCATGGGCAAGCCAAGTCCCATACTGCCTAGAACCAATCGCGATGCCACGGTGATCATAGCGATCGCCGTGGATCGACGTTGAAACCGGACTGATTTTCCCATGGCTACCGTCCTACTGCAATTCCAGCCGTTAACATCCAGTGGCTACAGCCAAGCCATCGATTCGTTGGAAACTTACAAGCTAGAGATGAGATGAATGGTCTAGCTAGATTTAGGCACAGTATAGCAATTCTTGCCGAAGCGATCGCTACATCTAGAGTTATCCTAAGTTGCGGTAGCAGATCTTCCTTGATGTCTCCCTAAAAGCACTATTACAGGACTGTAACAGTCCTGTAACGTAGATCCCAGACACCTAGTGAAATCAAGACAGAGCCTAACAAATCTCGATAGAATAGGATGCCGTCTTTCAGGATCCGGTCATGACTGCCTATCCATCTCATCAGTCTTTAGACGCGCTTCAAGCAGAAATCAACACCCTCCTCACCCAGCTCCCTGAACTTGACCACGGGGAGCTCATTCAGCGCGCCCTCATGACCCTCGTTCGTATGGCTGAGGTGGAAGCCGATCGCCTCGACTGGAAAATCTTAAACTCCTCGCTGCAAGATATGGAGCGAGCCTTTCGGGTGTTCTATCTTTACCGTCATGTGCGTAAAATCGCCATTTTTGGTTCGGCCCGCATGAGCCCGGAAACAGCAGAATATCAAATGGCGGCAGCCTTTGCTCATCAAATTACCCAGCAGGGCTTCATGGTCATGACCGGTGGCGGCGGCGGGATCATGCAGGCCGGCAACGAAGGCGCAACGGCAGCCAAGTCCTTTGGGCTGAATATCCAACTGCCCTTTGAGCAAACCTCCAATCCTTTTATTGAAGGTGATGCCAAGCTGATTAATTTCAAGTACTTTTTTACGCGCAAGCTATTTTTCCTGCGGGAAACCGACGCGGTTGCCCTCTTTCCAGGTGGATTTGGTACCCAGGATGAAGCCTTTGAATGTCTCACCTTGATGCAAACCGGCAAATCTCCCTTAATTCCCGTTGTCCTAGTCGATGAGCCAGGGCGGGGCTACTGGAAAAGTTGGGATGCCCACATTCGAGAGCACCTGCTGAAAACCAACCTGATTAGTCCCGATGATCTCAGCCTGTACACGATCACCGACAATATCGACGTGGCCTGTAACGTGATCATGAGCTTCTATCAGGTCTACCACTCCAGCCGCTACGTGGGCGATCGCTTAGTCATCCGCCTGAAGTCGGAGCTATCGGATGCGGCGCTGGAAGAACTAAATGAAACATTCCACGATATCTTAGTCCAAGGGCGGATTGAGAGAAGCCCGGCAGTGGTGTCGGAGCCAGACCCAGAACTAGACGGACTTCCTCGTTTAGTCATGCACTTCAATCAGCGAGATCTTGGACGGCTTTACCAACTCATTTGCGCTATTAATCGACTAGGTGCGCCCACCATCGCTGATGCACATCCTGAGAAAAAGTAGCGCTGCGATCTCTGCGGATGCATGAGCTATTCCTAACGACCTTACCCAAGGTTGAAACACGTTGAGATGCGACGTTGAGGAGCGTCCATCCGTGATGGGACAGGCTAAACCTCTCAGGCGATCGCCGGATTTATGCCAACTGTTTTGACCTGACTATGACCTATTGTCTTGGTATTGTGACACGCTACGGATTGGTGTTGGCGGCCGACTCTCGCACCAATGCAGGGGTGGACTATATTTCCACCTACCAAAAGCTATTTGACTTCTCGGTGCCCGGACAGCGGGTGATTATGCTGTGTACCGCCGGCAATCTGTCGATGACCCAGAGTGTTCTCTACTCCATCGAGCAGGATCTCAAAAGCGACGAACTAGAAAATCTCCATACACTGCCGACACTGTATGAAATTGCGCGCTATTTGGGTGACAAAATTCGTCAAGTGCAGGAGCGCGATCGCCCCTGGCTGGAAAAAGACGGCATTGATTTCCGCTGTAGCTTTTTGCTAGCAGGGCAAATTTTGGGCCATCGCCCCAGCCTCTATCTGGTGTATACCCAAGGGAATTTCATCGAAGCCACCCCCGAAACGCCCTTCTTGCAAATCGGCGAAACCAAGTATGGCAAGCCTATCCTAGACCGCACCATCACCTTTGAGACCCCTCTCGACGCGGTTGCTAAATGTGTCTTACTGTCCATCGACTCCACCATGAAGTCAAACATCTCAGTGGGGCCACCCATTAACCTGATGATGTACGAGACCGACAGCTTTGTTGTTCAACACCAACTCAAACTAAGAGTGGGAGATCCCTATTTGGCAAAAATCCGTCGGCTATGGGAAGTGTCGGTGCGGCAGGCATTTGAGCAAATGCCCGATGTGGAATGGCAGCACTATCTCAGCGAGGATGCCCACGAGGAAGTGTTTACCGACTAAGTTACCGAACTATTACCGGCCTATTGCCGGTCTATTGCCGACCGTTACCGACTAGGCAAGGGTATGGACTATCACCCTTGCCTTAGCTACTCAAACGATGCACCGGTTAATCCAGAAATGGTTTGCCGGATCTGGGGCAGGGCAAGAAATTCCTGGGCATCATCCATCAGGCGATCGCCCCATAGATTGAGACGCAAGAAGTCTAGATCTGCATAGCGTTGATCTAAGCGCAGGGCAGCTTCTCCCAAACGCACTCCCTCAACCTCTTGACCTTGATGGTATAGCGCCACCGCGATCGCCAGTTGAGGCTC
>DATNRH010000107.1 GCA_036703605.1 Candidatus Obscuribacterales bacterium
GTGATGTTGCGGATGCTGCAGAAATACGACCGAGTTTGAGGTTCATTTTTATATACAAATGCTTTACATATTCTGCAAAAGTTCGTTCACAACAAGTTCGATGTTGCCGTTATGTTTCTCGAGCTTCTCTGCTATGCTAACGTAGTCTCCAAAGCCCATCTGCATGATTGTAGAGATTTGTGAGGCCCATCTGTTGCCGTCTGCGGGTGCAGAGGGGGTGACAGCAGCGGGAGAGGCTGGAGAGGGCGCCGCAGCGTGGTTTTGTGAGATTTCTAGTTCGGCAAGAGCCTCGGCGATCTTCTTATCCTTTGCTTCTTGCTCGGCCTTGGCTGGGTCGGCAGCAGCGGGTGCGGCAGTCGCGGCAGGCTTAGGGGCTTGCTCTCTGACAAAGATATCGACCCACACACGGTGTCCAAATGCAACTCCTTGTGGGGTGAATAGGCGCCAGTATCCGCAATAACGGCCAGCCTCCTTGGGGGCAGTCATGTTAACCACAATATCGACCTGGCTGGAGGGTGCAACGTAGTTGACAAGAACGGGCTGACCTCCCATAGGATTTCCTGAGATGCATTTCAGCATCGTGCCTGAAGGCCACCCGTTTGCGCCGGTGTTCTCAAAGCGCCAAGACTTGACAAAGCTGGAACCGGGGGCAAAAGCAGTACCGTCAGGGACAGAAACGTCCTTGATGAATTTGGCAATACTCTGACTGCTGCGGGCTGTTCCTTCCGGTTGTTGAGCAGCCCCGAACTGTACGTCCTTTGGAAGGAGGCTAAAGTTCTTCGGTTCAGTCGACGGCGCAGGCTCGGGATCGGCAGCTTTGACGGGTTCCGCTTGCTCAGGTTCAGGGTTGGGGGTAGGCTCTTCCGGGCCATTGAAGAAATCTAAGAGCATTTTGGTTGCATCCCAGGTCCCGCTTTCAGAGTCAGATCGCTTTGGAGAGGCAGCAGGAGAGGGGGCAGGAGCCGACGGTGCGGGGCTAGACGCAGGGGATTGCGTGGGGTTGGGAGCAGCGCCAGCTCTGGCGAGGCCTGTTAGCGTAGAAAGGAGCTGAGGGATAGCAGACTGGAGGGCAGGATTTGCCATGACAGCACTAAGAAGAGCCACGACACTCTGGACGGCCTGGTTGCCACTGCTAGCCCCATCCACTGTGGATTGCTCCAGGACGGTGCTAAACTGCTTCAAAAATGCGGTGATGTTTTCTAGGCTGGTACCTTCTTGGCCACTCAGAGTTTGAAACAAGGGTAGCAAGGCCGGGAGGTTGGCCAAGAAGGACTCATTTTGAAGAAGCGCAAGGAACGGGTTCATCGCAGGAGCTTGAGACTGAGAAAGTGTTGATCCAAAGATTGTTGAAATTCCCATATCCTCGGGCTTGGCAGCAGGGGCGGGGCGCTGGGGTGGAGCCGATGCAGTTGAGACCAAGATCTTCAGCTGTCCCTGTGAACCAAGACGACGTGCTTCGGGCATATCAATTTCAGAGCTAATTGTAATCAAATCGTTGTCTTCGTCGTAATAACGGAGCGTGTATTCGGAAAGACCTGGGAATTTGGTCTTACACAGGTTGAGGAGCTGAACCCACGTCAAGTTATCAGGTTGAGTCACCCGACGTGTGTCATCTCCGTGCTGGAGTTTGAT
>DATNRH010000108.1 GCA_036703605.1 Candidatus Obscuribacterales bacterium
CACATCATTTGTGATGTAGACGCCTACGCTAACGCTGTCAGCTCCAATCCCGACTGCCTTTGACTCCACGATCACACTGCTACCAGGTAGCGGGCAGCTCGGGCAACTGTCTGAGACATGAATAAAGTTCGTCTTCACGAGTGTATCGCTTGAGCTGGCATTGCAGGCGATCAGAGTCACACTGTAGTTTCCTGGGGTTACGTAGGTGTGGGAGGGACTCTGAGCGGTACTTGAAGCGCCATCTCCAAAGTCCCAGTTCCAGCAGGTTGGTCCACCAGTGGAGAGGTCAGAAAACTGCACGCTGTGTGGGGCGCATCCACTCTCTGAGTCTGCCCCAAATTCAGCCGTCAGCTGGCCTGCCTCGCATCCATCGACGACTTGGATTGACGTGGACCCAATTGCACTGTCACACGTGTTCTTAGCGATTGCGTAGATCTGACAGCTTCCGACAAAGCCAACAGGTGCGGTCCACTCAGTGGAGCTTCCATCACTTGGATTGAACGTTCCCCCGCACGAAGACATCCAGTACCAAGTATCGCTGAATCCAGTCGACGAGGCTGAAAGCGTTGTCACACTATCTTGACACAGTGAGGCAGGACCCTCCACCGACACCTCTCCTGGACTCTGCACTACCGCAATCGTGTAGGTACCTGGAAGGCTCGTCGCGCAAGTGTTAGTCGCGGTCGCTGAGATTTCGCAAGGCCCGTGATATCCGGGAGGTGGTGTCCACTGTGTGGGATTACCTGTTGTGGGATTGAAGCTCCCTCCACAATCGTCTGACCAGCTCCAGCTTGTCGGATTGCCGGATGCACTGGCAGTTAGAGTAACCGGATCACCACCACAAGCTGTGTTAGGCCCGGAAATCAACGGCGTACCAGGTGTACCGCAAATCGAGAAGGACCTTGCAGGTGTCCAATCACTATAACCACAGTAATTGCGCATTCGACCTCGATAGAAATACTCACCATCTGGTAAGTCGTTAGATCCACCTCCGCACTCCGCAGATACATCAAGGCAATTTCCAGGGTTCAGTGGTATAGCATCGGAGTAAAAGCAGGGACTACTAAAACCAGGATTGTCATCAAACTCGATCTCCCAACGTTCAGCACGTTCTCTGTCTGCCCAGCAAATCTCCACTTG
>DATNRH010000109.1 GCA_036703605.1 Candidatus Obscuribacterales bacterium
TTGACATAGAGCCGTAGAAAAGGTTGTTCAACGCCAGTTTGACTGAGGGCGTCTTGGTAGCCTGCAACTGTATCCAAGGCCGCATTGCTTTGCTCGGCATCGACTAAGGTTTGCAAAATATCCAGGCTGGGGGCGATCGCAATAAACTGATTCTCAAAAACTGCAGCGGCATAGGATTGACCCGTTTGGCTGACAAACTCCTGAAGCGTCACGCCTTGATAGACCTGCTCCTGTTGCGGCTCTGTGTCACTCAACCGGTCGGACAGGGTCTGCCCATCCTGCAGTGGATCTAAAATTGGCAAAATGGCGACGAAGATGGGGTCGCCTTCGATCGGGCTATCGGGGAGCGATCCACCTGACGGGGCTGGATCGGGGGAGGGCGGTTCGCTGGCTATAGGAGGATTGCCAGGCAGAATCGCAACAGTCATTTCTGGGCCAATCCAGGACTGGAGATCCCGTGGAAAGTCTAGGTCATAGGCAGATAGCCAGCGATCGCGCCATCTGGCTAGGAGCTGATCCACCTGCGCTTGGGATTCCGGGGTGCCAAAGGAGCGCAGGGTTTGCCATTGTTGGGGATTCGTGGATACAGAGAAGGTCATCAAGGCATTTTGGGGAATGACCTCAATGCCCACGGGCAAGGGTGCGGGCGATCGCAGTCCCGATTGCCCCCTGAGCCACCAGTAGGCTACGCTACCCCCGGTGATAAAGGCGATCGCCGTTCCTAACGTTAACAATAGAGCGGGTTTACGTTTTGCCACAGCCGCTTGCTCCTTGCAAAGGTAGGGATCAGGGAAGTGCGATCCTACGACAGCATAGCAAGTTCTTATGCTGGCCTAACGGTATTTTTATGGATGAATCCCTGCTCTCTCAAGCGATCGCGCCAGAATGGAGGATGGGATAGATAGAATCCAATCTACTCATCCAACCTATTGCCATTGCTGTCTTATGGGTTAAGACATCTAGAAAATCTGGGAACGTCCCAACGTTTCAGCCTTCGATCTAGAAGGTGTCTCAACCAGCGTAACTAAAGCTGCATTGATCCCTTCTAAAGGATTTGAGAGAGGAATTTTTGGCTGCGTTCCTCTTTGGGATTATTGAAGAACTCTTCCGGCGTGGCCTCTTCCACCAAGACCCCATCGGCCATCAAGACGACCCGGTCGGCCACTTCCCGAGCAAAGCCCACTTCATGGGTGACGCAAACCATGGTCATTCCTTCTGCGGCTAGAGTGCGCATGGCATCCAACACTTCCCGCACCATTTCTGGATCAAGCGCCGAGGTCGGTTCATCAAAGAGCATAATCTTGGGCTGCATCGCCAAGGCACGGGCGATCGCCACCCGCTGCTGCTGCCCGCCCGAGAGCTGCCCCGGATATTTGTTGGCTTGCTCTAGAATGCCTACTCGTTCTAGCAACGCCATCGCCACTTCCTCCGCCTTGGCTTTGGGCCATCGCCGCACCCAGATGGGTGCCAGGGTGACATTCTTGAGCACCGTTAGGTGAGGAAATAGGTTGAACTGTTGAAACACCATACCCACCTCACGGCGGATGGTTTCAATGTTTTTCAGATCATGGGAGATGCGAATGCCGTCAATATCAATGGTGCCTTTTTGGTAGGGCTCTAGGGCATTGAAGGTGCGGATAAAGGTGGATTTACCGGATCCTGATGGCCCCATGACCACCACGACCTCGCCTTTATTCACCGTGAGGCTGACCCCGCGCAGGACGTGAAAGTTGTTGTCGTACCACTTCTCTACGTCTTGAGCAATAATCACCGGCTCGTTGACCGGTTGAGAATCTCGCATTGTTCCGGTTTGTGGCTGTGTCATGGCCCCTATTCTCCAAATCGTGTTCTCAAGTCCTTCAGCACATCTAGGGTGCAGCGAGCGCAGCCCTAGTGAGTCGTATTCAACTGTTCCTCTATCTTGCGACTTCCCAGTGCCATGGCGTAGCAGAAGAACCAATAGAGTACGCCAATAAAGGCATAGGCTTCTGCATAACGCCCCAAATAGTTGGGGTTAGATAGGGCGGTATTGGCCATTCCCAACAGTTCAAGTAGCCCTAGGGGAGCTAGGAGGGTGGTGTCTTGAAACAAGCTAATAAACTGTCCCACGATGGCAGGGATTGCCGTTTTTAAGGCTTGGGGCAGGACAATCAGAATTAGCGTTAGAGGTTTGTTCAGCCCTAGGGACACCGATGCTTCCGACTGCCCTCGCGGCACCGATTGCAGACCGGCTCGGATGTTTTCGGCTAAGTAAGCGGAGCTGAAAATAGTCAGGGCGATGATGGCGCGCAGGATGCGATCGGGACGAATACCCTCCGGCAGGAATAACGGAATCATAACCTGACCCATCACTAGGATGGTAATCAGCGGAACCCCCCGGACTAACTCGATGTAGGCAATGGAAAGCGATCGCACAATAGGTAGATCGCTGCGCCGCCCCAGAGCCAAGGCGATACCAAAGGGAAAGCAAAGCGCAATACCGGTTACGGCCATCAGCAGGGTGAGCACCAAGCCTCCCCAGTTTTCGGTGCGCACCGGCTCTAATATCCCCAAGCCGCCGCCAATCAACCAGATTGAGGCTAGGTATACCAAGAACCACCCAGCGGCTAGCCAATTGCTTAAGGCTGGCAAGCGCTTACCAGCCTGCTGTCCTACCCAGGCAATGGCGACCGTCAGCACGACCATGCCAAAGAGAATTGGGCTATGGGGACGGGTCAAAGGAAAGAGGATCACCGCCGCTGCGATCGCTCCAATGCCAATGAGGACACTACGCCCAAACAGATGCTGTTGGTTGCGTCCTAAAATACCCCACGATAAGCCACTTAGGGTTAAAACCAGCCCCATGATCACCCACATCCGCCAATACTGGTCTTGGGGATATAAACCGGTCATCATAAAGCCCAAGTTGTTCTCCACAACGGGCCATTGGGCCTTAGAAAAGATCCAAGTGACTAAGCCCCAGCCGCTCCACAGTAAAACGGCGGCAACCACAACGGTGAGGATGCTGTTAAACCAGTCACTGAAGAGATGCTTGCGCGCCCAGGCCAGCGGCCCTGTTTGGGCAATCGGGGGGCGAGTGGCCGCGGGAGGCGTAATACTGGTCATGGTTTAGCGCTCCTTAAGCTGAACTAGAGCATTAATCTGGTTCATGCCCACTGAAATGAGTAGGTTGAAGATCAGGTAGATAAACATGATGAGGACGATCATTTCAACAGCTCGCCCGGTCTGGTTCAGGGTGGTGAAGGACACCGAGAATAGGTCAGGATAGCCGATGGCGAACGCCAACGTTGTATTCTTAGCCAAGTTCATATACTCGCTATTCAGCGGCGGAATAATCACCCGTAAGGATTGGGGAAAGACCACCAGCCGCATGGCAAGACCCGAGGGCAATCCTAGGGAGCGTGCTGCTTCCCACTGTCCCTTTGAGACGGATTGAATACCAGCGCGGACAATTTCTGCAATAAAGGCCCCGGTGTAGAGCACCAAACCACTTAGGGCTGCAGCATACTCCAGCGATAGACGCAGTCCACCGCTAGCTCCGCCTCCTTCCTGAATGGTTGGGGGTTGCCAGCCAAGTCCGAAGAGGAGAATCACCACGAAGACGGCTACAAGACCTCCGATCGCCATTAGTTGGGGTTGCCCAGAGGTGCCTTGTTCAACCATCAGGCGAGTACGCTGTTGCCATAGCCAAAAGGCGGCGATCGCAATCGCCGCCATCCCTAAAAACCAGATGCCTACACCCACCGGCAGGCTATTGGTTTCGCTGTCTTGAGGGGAGACTAAGTAGCCTACGCCGCGAATGATCAGCCAGATCTCTAGCCCAATGACACTGAGAGCAACCAGACCACTGATTCCCCGATAGACGAGGCCTCGGAAACTGCGATCGCCTTGGCGAATATCACTGATCAACTTCCAGAGCAATGCTCCAAGTAAGCCTGCTCCCATCAGAAGCAACAGCCCTAGCCAATTTTGATCCGTTAAGGAGGGCCCTGGCAGGTAGATACCCCGCTTACTCATGACCACCCAACCCATCTCAATCTGGTCTTGCACGGGCGGCAACGCAAAATAGACGGCGAAGTACCAGAAGAAGAGCTGGAGCAGGAGCGGCACGTTGCGAACCAGTCCTACGTAGGCTCGACTGATCTTGTAGACGAGCCAGTTTTCTGAAAAGCTTGCTACACCGGCCACAATTCCCGTAATCGTTGCCAGGATAATGCCGACAACGATCAGCCGAAACGAGTTAATTAATCCGGCGTAGATGACCTTTTGGTATTGATCTTGGGGCTGATAGTTGACGAGGTTTTCCCCGACACTAAAGCCTGCTTGGTTACTTAAAAAACCAAACCCAAACCGCAAACCCAACTGGGCTAGGTTGCGATTGAGATTGGTGATGAGAAGCGATAAAACTGCAACCACCACGACGAGGGTGATGATTTGAAATGCTATTTTCCAGAAGCGTTCATCCCGCCAAATGGGAATGCTGCCTTGTGTCGCTGGGGTCATGATGTGATTGCCTGTTTGTCATCGACGCTGATCCAAATCAAGCGGCGATCGCTCCGGATTAGCCAGATAACCATGGGATCTATACCCCTAAGTACCTAGCTCATCGACCTGCCAACGCAGAGGGCGATCGCTGTCATCAGCAAAGAGGTAATTTATAACTTAATGCAAAGGGGTTTGATTCTTCGTGCCATGGGGCACGAAAAATCAAACGTTATAAAAAAAACCTAGGTGCAACTAGCGCACCAGCGGATCACGTTAGCGGAAGGGAGGGGAGTAAAGCAGACCGCCATCTGTCCACAGGGCATTTTGACCGCGCTCAAGCTCAAAAATGGAGTCTTGACCCAGGTTCCGCTCAAACACCTCACCATAGTTACCCACATGGCGAATGATGCGTTGCGTGAAATCATTGGGTAGCCCCATTTCTGTGCCAAGTTCACCTTCCAATCCTAGGAAGCGGCGGACACCGGGGTTTTCATCCTGTAAGCGTTCTTCTAGATTGGCTTGGGTAATGCCGAGCTCTTCTGCTTCGATCATGGCGTAGGTAATCCACTTAACCGCATCAAACCAAGCAGAATCGTTGTTGATGGTCACAGGGCCCAAGGGCTCCTTCGACATTGTGACCTCAAGCAGTACATGCTCTTCAGGGTTGGGCAAGGTGCTGCGTCGAGCCACGAGCTGTGACTTATCGGAAGTCATGCCTTCGCAACGACCTTCTGAGTAGGCAGCGTAGGCAGCATTGGCATCCTGGAAGACCACAGGCTCAAAATCAACGCCGAGGTCGCGCATCTGATCGGTGAGGTTAAGTTCCGTTGTTGTACCTGTTTCTACACAAACAGAGCGACCTGCAAATCCTTCCAGATCCGTGATGCCGCTTGCTTCCCGAACGAGCATACCCTGACCATCGTAGAAGGTGGTTGGAGCAAACTCTAGACCTGCGGATGTATCTCGGCTGATCGTCCAGGTGGTGTTACGAGCAAGCATATCAACTTCACCACCTACTAGAGCCGTGAAACGTTCGGTAGAGTCTAGGTTGCGATACACCACCTTTTCTGGATCATCGAACAGTGCTGCTGCAACTGCCCGACAGGTGTCTACGTCCAGCCCAGAGTAGGTGCCGCTATCATCGACAAAGCTAAAGCCTGGGATATTGCCTTCCACACCGCAGACAAGTTCACCACGGTCAATCACCGTTTGTAGGCGGCTGGTAGGTGTCCCGGTTGTGCTAGAAGCACCCTCGGTGGTTTCTTCGGTTGACTCATTGGAAGCCGGTTCGACACAAGAGGCCAAGGGCAAAGCAATGAGAGCAGCTGCACTCAGCAGAAAACTCCATTTACGCATAGTTAATCTCTGATCTCCTAACACATCACAATGAAACAAATGACAATCAGTATTCATGAATGCCGTAGGATGGTCAACCTACGGAATCATTTATGTTACCCATAAGCGATCGCTCGGGAGACCTTAAAGCAAGACGCTTCCCAGTACCCATCGACCGACTGCAAAATAGCCACTGAACAGGTTCGGGTATGACTCTTGAATCGTATATCAACGATCGGCATTGACCCGATGGGATATGCTCCAACCTGCACCACCCTAAAGGTTGGGGAGTGGGGACATCGTTGCTGATGATTTGCCCCATGGATAGCGAGCTATCCTGCTGCTGGAACAAGAGCAGCGCCATTTTTGGAGTGCCTCCCATACCCGAAGGGGGCTACTTCTACCTAACACTCCACTGGTTTTCAGTTTGTGTTTGTATCCTATGGCACAGTTTTGCGAAATCCAGCAGGAGATGAACCGTGACGCATCGTTCTGTAGGGGGAGTTGAGCCCTGAACGTCAAACACCTTCGATTGAGAAAGTTGCGAATTTCTCAATCGAAGGTGCTACCAGTCACGAAAATGACAATATTGGATGAAAGTGCATGAGTGAGAGCGATCGCTCTCTAGGGAGTACCTAGAAAGATAGAAGCGCCTTCCTAGGGAGATGGAGACGCATTGAAGAGGTTCGTGCGCCTTGAGTCGAGGTCCACGATCCGCGATTAGGAGGGCGGCGATCGCTTGATGAGGATTGAGGGTGAACGGATACTTGTGATCATCCGGGGTGCGGATGAAGCGACCCAAGCCAACCAGGAATCGTCAAAAGGGTTGAGCTAGGGTGGTGGAGGCGATGGATAAAACGACGTCTGGCTTCACGGACGATGGTGGTCGTTAGCGTGCATCGGCAATGTCTCGAATCAGCGACAGCCTGGACGAGATGTAATGATTGAGGGTGTCAACCTCGCAGTGGTTGAGAGAGAACTCCATGCCAAGTTGGCGAGTGAGCCATTGGATAAGGGTTTGATCATCTAAGCTCAACAACGTATTGGACTGCGTTGCTTCGATTAAGGACCAAAATTGTCTGAGGAGTAAGGGAGTCATATAAGCTCTCCGCTAGTCTTAATCTTCTTTTCATTTTCTACTTTATCGGTTGATTGGATGATTGGGAAAACAGACATACAACACTCAACAAGAGTTACAAAAGTCTCAACACAGCGATGAAAATCTTGACTTAACCTGACATATCTTGTGATGTAAGCCAGAGAAGCGCCACAGTCTGGTAGAGGGGATGGATGTTAGATTCCTCCAACTTAAGCATCAAGTGCTCTTAATCAAGTGCTCTTAATCAAGTCATCGAAAAGGTGATTGCGTAAGGGCTTCCTAGGGGGAATCAGCCTGGTTTCTTGGGGGCGGTCGCTCTCAGCGCGTAGGTCTAGACGAGCAAGGAAGGAACGGTATTATAGGGGTGCTCTCTCGCCCAGGGATGTTGCCCTGACCTGATTGGATGACTCTTGACCTAATTTTTGATGGGGCAAACGTGTTTGTCTTGCCCTTTTGGTTGCTGATGATTGTGCTGCCCAAATGGGGCATCACCCAGCGGATTATCAACTCGACGGTGCCGTTTGCCATCCTAGCGGTTGTCTATATCTATCTCTTTATCACTGGGCTCTCTCCCGAGACGGCGGAGTCCTTTGCCAATCCTACGTTGACTGACCTGGCACGCCTGTTCTCCGATCCCCAAATTACGGCTACCGGCTGGGTGCATTTTTTGGTGATGGATCTATTTGTGGGGCGCTGGATTTATCAAGAAGGTCTACGCACCGGGGTGTGGACGATTCATTCCCTCCTCCTGTGTTTGTTTGCCGGGCCGATGGGCTTGTTGTCCCATCTGACCACTCG
>DATNRH010000110.1 GCA_036703605.1 Candidatus Obscuribacterales bacterium
AGTCCAAGTCGTAGAGAGACCACCCTCCATTAATGGAATAGAAGCTGTCCTCATCTATCTCGAAGAGTACAGGGCAACCATAGATGGGGTCAAATATGCAGGGCAAGGCGGGCTCATTCAGAGTGGCGGGAAGGCTGAGGAATTCAGGCTCGTCATTGACGTTTTTGACCTCAAACTTGATGATTTGCTCGGAGATAAGGGGATTAAAGACGCGACCAATATTGCCATTGTCGTTGATCTCAATGTTGTATCCAGCGGTTCCATGGCCGTGGGTTTCGGGAACGTATCGAACCTGAGCCAAAATCGCGTTCAGCTCGTCGATCGTTCCACTAACGTTGAAGCCGTCCCCAGTGTCCACATATGTGGTGCAATTCACACCCGGAACTGGAGGGCTCTCAAAGCCAAGGTCGCCTCTCAACGTGAAGAAGGGCGCAAAGGCAAACCACTTGTTAGTGGCGGGATAGGTCTGATAGGGCGCAGGATAGAGCGCAACGGAGTACTGCTCAGGGCCCGCTGTTCCGGCCAGGTCAATGTCGCTAAAGGAAATAGGCAGTGGGTCATTGGCGTAGCACACCTCGTCCTCGAGGCAATCCAGCGAGAGTGGGGATGTGATGACGGCCGGGTCGTTGACAGGGAAGAACTCCACTGTCATATTCACCGTGGTGTTAGCACGATTGGGGTTCTCGGGATCCGTAGAGAAACCAATGATTGTGAAGGTAATGTTGCCATTGAAGTGGGCAGGAGGGATGATGAACACATCACGGAGGAGATACTGCTGCCAGTACGGGAAGCGCTCAGGCTCATGAAGGGTATTGGCATCGGCAACACTGCCAAAGGGTGGCACCGCCCGTTTTTTGTTGCCAAGGGCATTCTGGAACTCAAGCTGCACATCCCAGGAGTCAGTGGCCTCGTCGAAGGCAGCCGGGAACACACGAAATCGCGAGTCGAGGTTGGTGACCTGCATCTCGAGAATTTCCTTGGGTTGGGTGGCCTCTAATTCCAGCATATCAAGCCTGAGACGCTCGTCCTCCGGGCCTGAGTGGAAAGGAGCGGTAATGTTGGGCGGGGAGGCTACACAACGAATGTTGATACGCACATCAGAGACGTTGACAGGGCTGTTCGTATTCATCTCTACCCTGATGAGGTCCTCTCCGCAGCGCCCACCGCTGTAGTAGACCACGTCAGCTAGGGCAGCAGTAATGTCAGCATCACTGCCGTCCAAGCGAAGGGCCTGCACATCATAGTCTGGCCCAGCTACGATTGAGGTGATCAGGGTGGCAGGACTCGCGCCCGCACCAACGTAAGAAATGTTTCCATACT
>DATNRH010000111.1 GCA_036703605.1 Candidatus Obscuribacterales bacterium
AAACGAGAGATTTCTCTGCAAGACGCTAGGGATAGCGTTCTTATGTAATTATTTCAGCATAGAAACACTTGCGGTTTCCCCGGTACACTATGCTAGATTGCTGATGACCCTGATGATGAACCCCCTTGGCGTTTTATCACAATGGCTTAGTCAGCACAACACCCACCAGACTTGGGTGAGTTAAGGCATAATGATCGAGTGTAGGGCATGATAGTCAGTCACGTTTTACATCGCGGATGAGGGCTTTGATTCAGCCGCGATCGCTCTTGAAACCATGAGGCGATCGCTCAACTGAGACCTACCCATTCCATTACGGCTAAGACGTCAAACCTGCTAAACGCTCTAGATCATTCGGTCAAATTGTTTAGGACAACAACACAATCTTTATATGCTGGTATCTCAGTTCGTGGGTCATAGTGTTGACAATATATATCGCTCCTCCGAGCTTACCTCTACGGGGTTCTCTCCCGTTGGGGTCAGTGGGGTTGTGCCGATGGTGGTCGAACAGTCAGGGCGGGGAGAACGAGCATTTGACATCTACTCTCGCCTATTGCGGGAACGCATCGTCTTTCTGGGCACACCGGTAGACGATGCTGTAGCCGACTCGATTGTGGCACAGCTGCTCTATCTTGACGCGGAAGATCCAGAGCGAGATGTACAGCTCTACATCAACTCTCCCGGTGGTTCTGTGACGGCAGGGATGGCCATCTACGACACCATGCAGCAAATTCGCCCAGATGTTGTAACAATTTGTTTTGGACTAGCTGCTAGCATGGGCGCATTTCTGTTGTCCGGTGGCACCAAGGGAAAGCGTCTTTCGTTGCCCAGTTCTCGCATCATGATTCACCAACCGTTGGGTGGAGCTCAAGGGCAAGCGGTCGATATTGAGATCCAAGCTCGGGAGATCTTGTACCATAAGCGCAAGCTCAACGAGCTCATTGCGCTGCATACCGGGCAGCCCATCGAGCGTATTGAAGACGATACTGAGCGCGACTTTTACATGTCTGCGGAAGAGGCAAAAGGCTACGGACTGATTGATGAAGTCATTTCTCGTCAGGATCTCCTGGCCTCAGGAACCACCATCACTGCTGTGAACTAAGAGGGTATTATGCCTAAGTATGACTCCCATCTAAAATGCTCGTTCTGTGGTAAATCCCAGGAGCAGGTTCGTAAACTCATTGCTGGGCCAGGAGTCTATATTTGCGATGAATGTGTTGACCTATGCAATGAAATCTTAGATGAGGAGTTATACGACTCCAGTTCCACGGTTCCGCAGCCAACCCCTCGTCGGGAGCAGCGCACCGAAAAGCGTCCGGTGCGTGCGTCATCGGTGTCCCTGAGCCAGATTCCCAAGCCTCAGGAGATTAAAAACCATCTGGATGCCCATGTCATTGGTCAGGATCAGGCGAAAAAGATTCTGTCCGTTGCGGTGTACAACCACTATAAGCGTCTTAGCTACGAGCAAAGCATGACGCTGGGCGGCACCCGACGAGATGACTCCATCCAGCTTCAGAAGTCTAATATTCTGCTGATTGGCCCCACAGGCTGCGGTAAAACGCTCCTGGCCCAAACCTTAGCAGAACTTCTAGATGTGCCCTTTGCCGTAGCGGATGCGACGACGCTGACGGAAGCTGGGTATGTGGGTGAAGATGTGGAAAACATCCTGCTACGCCTGCTGCAGGTCGCTGATCTGGATGTAGAAGAAGCCCAGCGCGGCATCATCTACGTCGATGAAATTGACAAGATTGCCCGCAAGAGCGAAAACCCCTCTATCACCCGAGATGTATCTGGCGAAGGCGTCCAGCAAGCATTATTGAAAATGCTAGAGGGGACTGTTGCGAACGTGCCGCCTCAAGGCGGCCGCAAGCACCCCTATCAAGACTGTATTCAGATCG
>DATNRH010000112.1 GCA_036703605.1 Candidatus Obscuribacterales bacterium
CGAATGTCATTGAGGTGTATGTGCGCTACCTGCGCCTCAAGATTGAACATGATGGCGATAAGCGGCTGATTCAAACCGTGCGCGGGGTTGGGTATGTGCTACGTGAAACTTAGGGTTCGCGTTAGCCGTCTGCTGAACTACACCTGTTCCCCCATGGTTGACCCAGGGTTGAGCATGGATGAAACGATGGGTCGCGTCTATCCCGGTGGATAGCGATCGAAATCCCGACACAAACAACTTGTCCAATTAGTGCGGGTGGAGTGTAGATCTAAGCGAATAGGGGAATGGAGCCAGTTTGGGCCACCGCGATCGCCTCGGATCTCAACCACTGCCTAGCGTTGATGTACTTAAAACTGCAAGCTATGGTTTACTCTGCTTCTGCGATCGCCCTCATGATCAGCCTCAGTGTCATGAGTATGGGCTGTGCGGCTCCCTCGACGGCTGAGTCCACTCCTGCAAGCAAACCGCCCGTGACTGTTTCTTCTCCCGATACAGCGCCGCCCTCTGAGACATCCCAGAGTCCTGAGCTTAACGACCAGGCCCAATCCTTGCCGATCACCGCCACGGCCCTGATTGCTGGGGAGGTGATTGAGCTGGAAGTGGCCCAAACTCCAGACCAGCAAGCCCTAGGTTTGATGTATCGCACCAGCCTGCCCGATGATCGAGGGATGCTGTTTCCCTTCGATCGCCCTCGGTTTACGCGGTTTTGGATGCGGAATGTTGAGATTTCCCTGGATATGATTTTCTTGGCTGGTGATGAGGTGGTGGCGATCGCCCAAGATGTGCCGCCCTGCCGAGAGGCCGTCTGCCCCACCTACGGCCCCGATACCCAAGTCACCCAGGTGATTGAGCTGCGCGGCGGCCGGGCGGAAGAGTTGGGTCTGGAAGTGGGCGATCGCATCTCCATTACGCCCGTACCCTAAAACCATCTACGTGGGCGATACGACCTGACTGCCGTGGCTGCGAGGATCATCGTTGCTTGATGGTGCTACGGTGCGAGTTTCCACATCCGAGACACGACCCCGACCTTGTCGGTAGGGCAAGGGGCCGCCTGCTATTAGCGCATCGAGATTCGCAGCCATCACCGGCCGCGGCTGTTCACCAATGGTGCTGGCGATCGCTTCCCCCTGAGGATCGAGAAATACAAAGTGGGGAATGCCGTCTACTTGGTAGTGCAGCATTTCCGGCAACCATTTGGTGTTGTCTACGTTGAGCATGACAAAGTTGAGGCGATCGCTGTAGGTCTGCTTGAGTATTCCCATGTCGCCCGCCATGGCTTGGCATGAGGTACACCAGTTGGCGTAGAACTCTACCAGCGTTGGCTTGCCGTTGGTCAACGCCAGATCTAGGGGAACCGCTTCTTCAGCAAGGGCGGCCAAAGAGGTTCCCGTAGACTTGGTTTGAATACCTAGGAATACAGAAACGGACAGCGCTACGGCAACCAGGACAACGACGAAGTTGCGCAGGCGACTTAGGGAGGTGGAGCTGGGATCCGAGTTGGTCATAGATTTTTATCGCTAATACGTTGAGCAGGGATGCTCTTGTTTTATTGTGAAGACAAGACCGGGGTGAATCAAGGCAGCCGCACCCGGCATTACGTAGGCTGCTTGACCCAAGAGGAGAGCGATCGCTATGATCCAAACCAATTCTGAGAACTTATCCCTAGAGCAGGCTCAAGCCATGCTCCAGCAGTTTGACTACGATCGCTCCGAAGCCATCTCCAGCACGTCTCAACAGGTGCAGGCGGCCCTCAAGCAGGTGGCGCAGCATAGCGACTATCAAATTTTAGGCATCTGTGCCGACAGCCTAGACCAGGGTAGGACAGCTCTCGTCGCCTACGCAACAGCGTTGGGCTATCCCGTTCAGCCCGATGGCTTGACGCCCGTTGAAGGCCCTGTCTATATCAAATTCAACCCCAAAACCGGCCTGCTCTACAGCGATCGCTACGTTGGCGATCATCGGGGTGTGCTGGTGTCCTGCCAGTCTGCCTATGCGGAAGGTCTAAACGAGATGTATGGGCATCTGCCGTTAGACCTGTTCATCGCCGATGCCTGATTAGAGCTGGGGATGCTCTAGGCGTCTTGCTTGGATGTGGTGGTGAGCGGATCGGAAAAGATCACCTCGTCCAAGTCTTGTCGTGTTAAGGAATATTTGAAGGAGCGCTGAATATCTTCCCCGTCCTCGCCAGCGTTCAGGTAGCGAACCACCAAGGAATCAACTTCCATGATGATCTCGGCATGCCAATCGGGCGTATGCAACGACCAGCAGTGCAGATTGGTGACATCTTGCTGGCATCCTTTGGAGGCAAGCCACCGCTCAATGTCGGGTAGTGGATGGTTATATAACGGCGTATCTGTAGACGGTAATATCATGACATGACCTATTGCTAGGATAAACGGCAAATCAGAGCTATCCCCAGCCTAGAGGGGAAGTGTATAAATTGTATCGAACTGTCACTCTCCCAGCTCCGGCTGCTCAGGCTGTAACCATTCTGGCTGGGGCGACAGGTCAGATGCTAGGGAATCTAGAGATGGTGGATCTGGAGATGGTAGATCTAGAGACGGTAATGGAGCTGGGATGGTGAGATTGGGCTGGGTTTGAACCACGGGCACTGGGGTTTGGAGGGTGACTTCTCCCCGGGTGAGGCCCACGGCGATCGCCAGCAGCACACAGCCAATAAAGGTCACTGTCAAAATCAATAGGGCAAACAGCTCTCCGGCAGAGAGGGGGCGATCGATGGGATCGAGGTAGGCAGAAGATTTGCGGAATGAGGTTGCCTGGGAGAGGGATGGCTGTGGCTGCATCACGGATACCCGAGAATAGCCCATCTTCATGTCGTAGGTGAGGCGGCGATCGGGACTGCTGAGGGTGGCGTAGGCCTCGTTGAGGTCTTGAAACTTGGCTGTTGCGATTGCTGCCGGTAGGGTTGTTGTGTCTGGATGATAGAGCTTGCTGAGATCTCGGTAGGCTTGGCGAATGGCTTGGGGTGAGGCCGACGGATCGGTGCCCAACAGTTGGTAGTAGTTGAGCGCAGTGGCGGGGGTAGATTGTTGGGCAGAATGACCAGTCGTCACAACCGTGTCTCTCTCACAGGATGATCTATGAAAACGTAACGGCTAAGTAACAGCTTAAAACCCTCAGCGTTAGCCGCCCTACTGAGCTATTCTAGCGATCGCTTAGCCGTCAAGAAACCCCTAGGGTTGGTTTTGGGGCCAATCAGGGCTCAGGCGGTGCCAAAACACTCTGCCCGGGTTAGGCGAATTTGG
Organism: Candidatus Obscuribacterales bacterium; assembly: GCA_036703605.1. Taxonomy (NCBI): domain Bacteria; kingdom Bacillati; phylum Candidatus Melainabacteria; order Candidatus Obscuribacterales; species Candidatus Obscuribacterales bacterium. The sequence continues at coordinate 3,267 of DATNRH010000112.1, forward strand.
GCCAGGGTGAAGACAACGGGAATGATGCGTCCGTAGTTGGTGGCGATCGCCCGCCAGCCTAGATCGGCGAAGAACCAAGCCCACATGGCGGGGCCAAGCACGGCTAAGACGCTGCGCACCGCTGTGTAGCGAGCCGTGTTGAGGACAATGCCTCGGGTGGCGGTTTGCATGGCGGCACGGGCCTGAATTTGGGTGGCGATCGCAACACCGCCTTTGGCGATCGCCTGCTGGGCGACTTGATAGGTGGCCATGTGGATAGCGATTTGGCGGGCTAGCTGCTGCAACACCAGCGGTCGCACTACGGCGCTGAGGGCGAGGGCACTACTGCCCTTCAGCAGTACGCCCATGGGGTTGTGCTGTAGGTTGGTGGGCAGGGGCTGGGCAAATTGTAGTTGGGAGAGCGATCGCTGCATCCGTTGATTGAGCTGGCGGCGTTCATCGGCCGTCATGCTTTTGCAGGCCCGCTGCAGTAAGTGGAGAAAAATTTCGGATTCTAGGTCGAGGGTGGAGAAATCTTGAGAGTAGGGAATTTTCAGGTATCGACAGACTTGCACAAGGACTTGCCGATAGCTAACCTGGGCAGACTGGCCGCGAATCACCGTCACGCCATCTGCTGCTAGGAAGCGAAAACGTTCTTCTAAGCTATCTAGCCAGGTCAAGCGATCTTGACTTTGCACATCGATGGGGTCTGGCGCACAGAGATAGTCCAACGGGTTAAGCTGACGATGGAAAAGAACGTTGGTTAACCCCGAGAGTTCTTCATCTGTTGCCAATTCTAGAGCGGTTCTCAATTCATCCACGCAAGCATCCTCCAACCAGCAGTAAACCTACACCAACAAGCTGTCTTCCAGGTCTGCCCGGCCCATCAACGTGATTCGAGTCAGGATCATCGCCGACGAGGCGATCGCCCTAGGATTGTTTTCAGTCTACCAAGGTCGGCTCAAGTTCTGCCGATCTCCCAGGGGTCAAATGGGTCAAATCTAGTTATGTCTTAACCAACGCTGGACTGTTCTGATCTGCTTGAGTGCCATGCTCGACAGACAGCAGGCGTACCGGTAGACGCGGTAATCTAAACGTCAGTGCATTGAGCGATAGTGAGCGTATGGCAACGATTGGAGTGGTAGGCGCAGGAATAGCGGGTTTGGTATGTGCGCAGGCACTCCAGCAGTACGGGCATCAGGTTGTGGTTTATGAAAAGTCTCGCGGTGTGGGAGGACGCATGGCCACAAGGCGTCTGGCGGGCACCTGTGCTGACCACGGCGTTCGCTACCTAGAGCCCGAGGGGGACTCCCTGCGCTACCTCTTGGGAGTTCTCCATGATCACCATGTGGTGCGGGCCTGGCGGGGGGCGATCGCCCAGATGCTATCGGATGGAAGCTGCCATGTTCTGGCTCCCAGCCGTCGTTATATTGCCCGAGAAGGGGTGAATGCGGTTGCCAAATGGCTGGCTGCGGGGCTAGATATTCGCCGCCAGCATCGGGTGACGGCGATCGCCCCGGTGGCCAAGCAGGGCTGGCAGATTACGTTTGAAGGCGAACCGTCTGCAACCTGGGCTGATGCCCTAGTGCTAGCCATTCCAGCGCCCCAAGCCGTTGACTTGCTCACACCATTGACGCCGCTGGGACTGCCCCTGCCCGTATTGGATGCTGTGCGGGCGGTGGAGTTTTCTGCCTGCATCAGTGCGATCGCCACCTATGGTGATGAGCAGGGAGAATTTTTAGACTATTCCCAGGCTTGGCAGGGGATTCAGTTTGATACCCACCCTGATCTAGCCTGGATATCGTTTGAGACGAGTAAACGCCCAAGCCTAACGCCCGACAGGGCCACCCCGCCGGTATTTGTCTTTCAAAGCACGGCCGCCTTTGCCGAACAGTACCACGATGCTCAGGATCTCCAGCCCGCTGGCATCACGCTCCTACAGCAGGCCGCCCAAGCGCTCTATGATTGGCTGGACATGCCTGTGGATCTCTATGTCCATCGCTGGCGCTATGCCTTTGCCCAACGCCCCTACCCCGGCCCCTACATTGCCACTCAAACCCCCTTGCCTCTCCTCTGCAGTGGTGATTGGTGTGGGGGACAGCAGGTGGGGGGAGCGATCGCGTCGGGGCTACAGGCGGCGACCTATTTCCAGCAAAAATTGGGAGATACGCCAGCGGCGCTCTCGTTCCATGAGTTGGTGCAAGCGTTGTGCGATCGCTATTCGGTGGAAACCGCTTAGATGGAGGGTCTAGAAGGCGATGCCGTAGGTACCCATGGCTAAACGCACAAGTAGGGTGGACAGTGCCCACCCTACGAGACTACGAGACCGACCAGGTTGCCTATCATGACTCACCCGATCGGCCCATAGAATTCATGAACCCGGAAGGTATCACGGTTTAGAGCGTCTAGTTATTAGACGCACCTTCCGTTTCTTCCGACTCATCCGAATTGGTCTCGTCATCTCCACCGGACGAACTGTTGTTGCCGTAGCGTCTATTGCGGCTAAAGCGACCGGATGAACGTTTGCGGAACTTACGGGC
>DATNRH010000113.1 GCA_036703605.1 Candidatus Obscuribacterales bacterium
GTATCGGGAGAAGAAACAGTCACGGGCGGTTTGCTTGCAGGAGTGGACTCAGCCGTCGAGGGAGCCGCACAGCCCATGCTCATGATACTGAGGCTGATCATGAGGGCGATCGCAGAAGCAGAGTAAACCATAGCTTGCAGTTTTAAGTAAATCAACGCTAGGCAGTGGTTGAGATCTCAAGCGATCGCGGTAGGCCAAACTGGCTCCATTCCCCTATTCGCTCGGATACATGCCCCACCCGCACTAATTGGACAAGTTGCTTTCATCGAGAGAGCGATCGCTAGTATCGCGATCCCGATCCACCGAGATAGACGCGACCCATCATCCCATCCATACTCAACCATCCCTGTTCGGACGCGTGGGAACAGGTGTAGTTCAGCAGACGGCTAACGCGAACCTTAGGTTTCGCGAAGCACATACCCAACCCCGCGCACGGTTTGAATCAGCCGCTTATCGCCATCATGTTCAATCTTGAGGCGTAGGTAGCGCACATACACCTCAATGACGTTCGATTCACCCACGAAGTCATACCCCCAAACATTTTCAAGGATTTGCTCCCGCGTCAGCACATCCCTTGGATGTTCCATGAGAAACTTGAGTAGCTCAAATTCCTTCATCGTCAAGTCAATGGTGCGATCGCCCCGAATAGCTTGACGGGTAGATAGATCCAAAATCAAATCCCCAAAACGCAACTGCTCTGCATTGGGCGTATCCGGCTGAAGATAGAACCGGATAAGCCGCAGAAAATCATCCACGCGGTAAGGTTTGAGAAAATAGTCATCTGCTCCGGCCGCCAGGCAAGCCACCCGATCCTCCACCGACTCGCGCACCATCATTAAGACAATGGGAATACGGCTACCGGAAGCCCGCAATTGCTCACAAAGTTCTATGCCCGATTCATTAGAGAGCATTCGATCCACCACAATCAAAGCTGGCTGAAACTCTTTGACCTGCTGAAGACCGACCATCGCATTGCGGGCGATCGCCGGTTCATAGCCAGCTTCTTGGAGATCGAGGCTAATCTGCTGAGCCAGAACATCATCTGTCTCAACCAGTAGGATTCGAGGGGGTTGATCGGCGATCGTTAGGTTCATCCCGATGTCGCTCACGCGGTAGAGCAGCTCCACTATTGAGAGGGTTACGTTACGCTAAAAAGACAAAAGCTGCTGAAACTGAAGGTCTCCAGCGAGTCTTACTTTATCATTGCGATGGATCACCACACTGATAACCCGCCATCATTCTAACGATGGTTGGTGAAATCAGAACGGTCATCCAACGGTCAGTGCAATCAGGATAGCTGATTCTTGGATCGATCGACCGTGTTGATGAACGTGAGAGGGCCACAAAACCTGAAGGCTTGATCCTTGCTCAACCAGCCATAGCCTCGGCCCGTATCATCTTGTCATCCGCAAGGCTGGCTCGGTTTGCTACCCACAGATATCGAAAACTTTCAGCCCTAAGCTCTTTTGGTATACCCTAGTTCACTCATCCTTTAGAGCCGCGTTGTGTAATATCTATGTCGATAGCCCGCCTCCTCAGTGCAATTGTTGCGATTATCCTGGCTCTTGGGATGATCTTTTTGGGTGGATGGTATTTCACGGCTGGGTTTGGCATCATTGTTTACCTCGGTCTACAAGAATACTTCCAGCTCGCTCGGGCTAAAGGCATCGCGCCTGCCGCCAAAACAACATTGATTGCTAGCCTCACCATGCTAGTCGTCGCTACTCTTTCCTCAGAGCTAGCCGATGCCGTCATGCCCGTTGCTGGCACCATGATTTGCTTTTATCTACTCTTCCAACCCAAATTTGCCACGATCGCTGACATTGCTACCTCCGTTTTGGGCTTATTTTATGGCGGCTACCTCCCCAGTTACTGGGTACGACTGCGATCGCTGGAAAGCAACGCGGCCAGCTTACCGCTCTGGGGTGATTGGCCACAAAACGGCTGGGCCCTAGAGGATCTCCCCCTGGGGCTAACCCTGACCTTGATTACCTTTGCCTGCATCTGGGCAGCGGATATTGGGGCCTATGTGTTTGGCAAACTCTATGGCAAAACTCGACTCTCCGAGCTGAGCCCCAAGAAAACCGTCGAAGGGGCTGTTTTTGGCATCACCGGCAGTATGCTCGTGGCGATCGCTGGGGCACGACTCCTAGAGTTTCCAGCTTTTTGGCTCACGGGTACCGCCCTAGGACTTCTGATTGGCGTAGCTAGCTTAATGGGCGATCTGACAGAATCGATGATGAAACGCGACGCCGGGGTGAAAGACTCTGGGCAGCTCATTCCCGGTCACGGCGGCATCTTGGATCGCACCGACAGCTACGTCTTCACCGCCCCCTTGGTCTACCATTTTGTGACCCTGCTGCTGCCCCTGTTGGGCTATACCCGCTAGGGCTGGAATGTTCGCCCTGACCCCAACCCTATTTAAAAACCCAGGGTGCGATCGCATCCTGGGCCGGCGTTTTGATAAGTCAGTCTTCTATAACGGGTGACTGACGGTATTGAACTGAGATACCTACACAATAGTCAATTCATGATAAAGAACTATTCATAACAACGTCTTTCTTGACAATCCGTGATAGTCCTTAATATTTTGCTGTCTTCCCATCTGCCACCATCCGATCTCAACACAATCACCCATACTCACCATGAAGAAGGGGTTGGACGACCCAGTCATCCAACCCCAATCCATAGAATCTAATCGTCTGCGAAACAGGCTTAACAGAACTGGACTAACAGAGCATCCATCCTATCCAGGGAGAGCGATCGCCCTCCACTTCTCTATTGCTCAGTCGAGCAATCCAACATCCGGAGAGTAGCAGCGGCAGCATAGTTCCGTTGAGCAGCGCTATCCGGTGCAAAGTTGCTTCCCCGCTCATTCAAGGGCGAGGCAACGCCGCAGTAAGTAGACATTTGGCTAATCAGGGGGTTGGCCCAATGTCCATTAATGTCAGTGAAGTTGAACGAGGCTTGATTACCTGGCAACGTCGTAGGCTGACCTTGGAGGGTTTGGGCATATTCTGCCGCGCGTCGGAGCACCGCCATCAGTTCTGCACGAGTCACAGCTTGGGTTGGGCGGAAGTTGCCATCTTGATAACCGGTGACGATGCCGCTTTGTTGGGCAAACTGGATTTTAGCTGCGCTCCAGCGAGAAGCCGCCACGTCAGGGAAGGGGTTACGGGAGGTGGCCGTGGGCAATTCCATCTCTACATCTGGCAAGGTTTGCAGCGACTCTAGCACCATGGAGACCAGTTGTTCCCGCGTCAGTTGGGCTTGGGGGCGGAAGGTGTTGTCTTCCATAAATCCGGCGATGAAGCCCATGGACACAGCGGTATTGATTTCCTGAGCATAGATATCGTTGGCAATGTCACGGAAGCTAGAGTCGCCACCGGGATTGGGATCGGGCGTAGCGCCACCATCGTCATAGGTGAGATACACATGACCCAGAGTGCGTCCGTCATAGGTACGCTTGGTGAACCGCCAGCCATCATCAAGGCTAAGTTTGGCAAAGTTATTAGTGATGCCGTTGGAGCGACCAATTTCGAGGGTTTCACCCTGACCTCGGAAAGGAACACCCACCAAGACCATTTCACCATCCTTGCGCGTGACTCGCAGGCTGTACTGCGTTCCTAGGTCTTCACCATTCATGCGAATGGAGTAGCCATTACTATCCGTGCTGCGACCGCAGATGCCGGTGAAATCGAAGCTCAGCAAGAGGGGATCGATTTCAACGGGAGCATTACCCACTTCATTCCAGCAGCTTCGGGAATTGGAGACTTGTTCGAGGATCAAAAGCTGATGAGAACTGCCACCGCCGATGGGGGATGCCACGGCGACAAATTTGTTTTGATCAACGTCTTGCTGACCGAAGGGGCTGGAGGCGATCGCTGGAAGGGCTGAGAACGCACTAACAGAAAGGGTGGTAGCAGCGGCGGTCAGGGCAGCGATGCGGTGGAGGAACGATTTCATAGATGACTCCTTAACAGATAGACGAGATTCTTTGGATGAGCAAGAACGTTGGTGTCTCTTGCAATGAATTCATCATCATCTAGCTGCCTAGAGGCTGGGGGAGCGATCGGTCGGCTTTTTCAACTGGGCCAGATCGCCATCTTGGTTAGGACTGTTATTGATCTAGATCCATAGCACTCAAACCCTTACAGATAAAGGGCTAACAAGCGATCGCCCCTCAGGGAGAGCATCATCTCCTCCAAGGGGCGATCGGGGGCCAGTTGGCCATCTGTCCTGTGGCATGGAACCTGTGGGGTAGACCTACAGGTCTTCCTCAGGCAGGGTCTGGGGCTGTCAGCGTGGGTTCAAGCGTGGCATAAACGGCCTCTACCTGGTCTGCCGCTTCCGCCGTAGCCGCAATCAACAGCAACAACACCCGCCCTGGCACCTGCCGCGCCAGCATCACCCCCTGCATGGGCTGAGTATTGCGGCCCATGGTGAGCGTTCCCGTCCAGGGTAGGCGGGCTCCATCGGTGACTGGCTCAAAGGCACCGACCTGCAACCCTTCTCCAGTACGGAAGGTATCGATCGCCACCTGAGATAAGGCTCCTGCATTTAAGTCCACATCGGTGGCACGGGGGCGCAGGGCAACCGTGTAGGCCAGGGTGCCATCGGGGGATTCAAAAATGGGCACCCCTGCCAGCATGGTTTGGGTGTAGTCTGCCAGTAAGCCCACCTGAAAGCGCTGTCCTGGATCTTGATAACCCTCTTCTGCTAACGCCAGGCTAGGAGCTGGCAAGGTGGTGGCTTCAGGGCTAGCCGGAGATTCCTCAGCGGCTGTTGCCGGAGTCGCTGCTTCTGGAGACTCGTCAGTCGCTGCTTCCTCAGCCACCGGTGCCGGAGCTTCGCCAGCCGCTTCTGGGACTTCCTCAGCCGCCGGTGCCTCTTCTGAGACGGTCTCCGGTGTCGGAGCAGGCGCTGGATCTTGAGCATAGACGGGCAGATACCACGGCTGTCCCTGCAGCAAAATCATCACAGCAGCCGTAAGACCAATTAAACCAATGAACCATTGGGTACGTTTCATAGGGTAGAGATGACGCAGTAGGACAGAACGAGACGATTAGCGACCAATGATACTGGCAGGTTCGCCCAGTAAGCCGAAGAACACCCCTGCTACACAGCCAGTCATTAAGGTAGCGAGGGTCGCACCCCAGAGAGCCTTGAACCCTAGGGCAGAAATTTCGGAGCGACGTTCTGGCACCAGCGCCGACAGTCCTCCCACGAAGATGCCGTAGGACGCAAAGTGGGCAAAACCACAGAGCACGTAGCTCACAATCAGGAGAGAGCGATCGCTAATGGCTCCCGATTGGGATAATCCATTGAGCGCTAGGTAGGGGGGAATGTTGGTTTCAAACAGCCGTTGCCCAATGAGGGTTGATGCCAGCCAAAGATTTTGCCAGTCCAGCGCCACCCCCGTTAGAAAGGTGAGGGGCAGGAAGAGCATCGCCATTAGGTTGCGCAACGGCTGCTGCAGGAATTCAGACAGCAGAGGATTGACATCTACTCCATCAATCCACACGGCGATTTGGTTGAAGGGAGCGTTAAACAGCGCGATAACGCCAAGAATGGCAATCAAAACTGCCGCAATCCCCACCGCCATCTTCACCCCATCTAGGGCTCCGATAATCAAGCTATCAACCGGGGAAGGCCGGTTCTCCGGATTACCTTCCGTCACATCATCAGGCACATGCCCCATGGTCTCGGGTTCGTCTATTTCGGGCACCAGCAGTTTGGAAATCACAAAGCAGGCTGGAATGGTCAAAATTGAGGCCGAGACCAAATGCCCAGCAATGTCGGGAAAGCTCCCCCGCAAAAATCCGGCATAGAGCCCTAACACCGATGAAGCAATGGATCCAAAGCAACTGGTCAAAATGGCGCAGAGTTCACTGCGGGTCATTTTCGGCAAAAAGGGCTGGACGGCGATCGCTGATTCGATGCCCACAAAAATATTGGCTGCTCCCGCTAAAGCCTCCGCGCCACTAATATTCATGGTGCGTTTGAAAACCCAGGCAAACACCCGCACCACGGGCTGAATGATGTTGAGCCGATAGAGCAGAGCGACCAGCGCCGCAAAAAAGATGATTTGGGGTAACGCTCGAAAGGCTAGCACATAGGAGAAACCTGGATTTAAGGTATCTGGGCCAAGGCGATCGCCCGGAATAGCCACATAGGCATCTCCTACCGCCCGCGCAATCCAGCGACCAGCAGGCCCCGGGCCCGGATTGGCAGCAGGATCCACCGCTAGGATAGACGTTGGGCCACCAAAGAGAAACTTAGCGCCAGCTTCCGAGGCATCTAGGATAGGGTTAATAATATTGTTGATGCCATCAATCAGGTAGCTGCCTAAACCAAACACCAAGATGCCCACCAACAATTGCAGCGTAATCCCAACAATTAAAACGTTCCATTGAATCACTCGGCGGTGTTCGGAGCCAAGCCAAGCAATGAAGCAAAGAACAAAAATCCCGACTAATGAAATGAGATTAAGGAGAAGGTTCACAGGTTTGACTGACTCCACGATAATTCGTAGGCTGCTGCAGAGGATAAATGCAGCGATCGCCACTGCCATTCGACGTTGACTCTAGGGAATCATAGTATGATTTCTTGACGTTGCACGGCAGAAAGTTTGCGTTTTTTTGCAATCCAGGTGGCAGTGTCTTGGGTACAGAAGGTAATTCATCCCACCATCGCTACGTCTGCCCTCCATCCCGGCATCTAAAGCTGTGAAGAATAGTAGCGATCGCTCCCCAGCGCCCAGATTTGGACAGAGCTGATAAGCTAAAGGCAGTCTTTCAGCCGACTTTGATTCCATCGATGAGTCGAGGACAAGTACCCCTGCATCACAGCCTTTGACCCCAGCAAAAGCCCCGAAACACAGGGTATAGCCAGCATGATCACCCCTACTTCCAGCTCGCTAATTCATGGATGCTTTTGACCCCACGCCACCTCAATGGACTGAACCAGCCATTCATGCCCTGTCTTTTTGCTGTCCTCGCTGCGGCGCATCATCGCAGCAGGCCAACCATGTGTGGATTAACCGCCGTGCTCCCGTCATCAGCGATGACTATCGCCGTAAGTGGCAAGAGTTTTATGATTGTGAATGCGGTCAGGCTTGGTGGGCCTGGAGCAGCGATCGCCCGCCTCAGGATTGGCAGAAAAAGGATGGGGATGAGCCCTAGAGCGATCCTAGAGCAATCAAGGATGCCTCCGTTGGGGACCCTACAACGTTGAGCGATCGCCCCGAGTCCTGCAATAGTCCGGACAGGGTCACTCCATTCTGGAATAAGCAAGCACAGATTGAGATGCAGGAGCCCATCATCCTTGGGTCTATTCGACCATGAGCCTCCCTCCGTAGCCGTCGTCGCTCCTGCTTGCCAATCCCCCATGAGATGCTCGTGTGAAGGAACTATAGCCATGGCTAATGCAGAACACTTAGCGCTACTGAAGCAGGGCGTGGACGTATGGAACCACTGGCGAGGTACCTATCCGGCCTATGTCGATCTATCTGACGCTGATCTTCAAGGCATCCAGCTCCAGCGGGCCAACCTTAGCCAAACCGATTTCAGCAATGCCAATCTCAGCAATGCCAATCTATCTCGGGCTGACCTCGGTCGGGTAATTTTGAGCGACGCCAATCTCTCCAACACCAATCTCAGCGAGGTTTACCTGGGCGAAGCCTATGTCAGCAATGCCAACCTACGGGGCGCAAATCTCAGTGAAGCAGTGCTGCGAGATGCCATTTTTAGCGAAGCCTGTTTGGTGGGCTGCAACCTGGGTCATACGGATTTGAGACAATCTAACTTCCAGCGTGCCGATCTCACCGATGCTAACTTGAGCGCCGCTGACCTTCGCTATGCTGACTTCAGCGCTGCTGATTTAACAACTGCCCATCTGCGCTGGGCCAATCTTAGCCATGCCAATCTCAACCATGCCAAGTTGGAAGAGGCGAATTTGAGCGGGGCCAACCTAGCCTTTGTCACCCTAGTACAGGCCCTCTGTCACGCCACGATTTTCAACCTCAGTGACCTAGAACAAGCAGACTTCAGCCAAGCAGACCTATCCGAGGCGTCTTTGGTAGGGGCTAATCTTCTCAACGCAACGTTTACTGGCGTCGATCTTCAGCAGATTGATCTACGAGGTGCCACCCAAGTGCCGGTGGATCTGGCCGTCAACACCTCGGTGTAACCGATCGTATCTATACAATTTTTCATCAGGAAACCGCCGCCTAGCAATCGCCCCCACCTGAGCATGGGCTTGCTGAACGTCAGGATAGACTGGAGAAATGATCACGGGTCGTGCAACATCGCGGTTCACCCAAGCGATCGCTCACTGTTCTCATCAGAATCGGGATCCCACATTGAACAAGGAGCTTGGATGGCGATCCGGCTAAAATAACGAGAATAGATGCTCCAGAAATGACTCATTCTTGCTGGCAGTCTTCTATACTTTGTCAACGGTGCTATCTGCAATGATGGACAGACTAGCCTCGGAAGCAAACCTGAAACCTATGGAAGCCGATGGCATCCATAACCTAACGTTGGAATCACAGAAAAAGTGAGATGCATGGTGCAGTGCATCAAACTACCTCGTCGCTGAATTCCATGGTGGATAGTTTGCAGCCTGAGGTAGCAGCCTGTATTGGGCAGCGAGCCCCACAATGGATAGACGAGATAACAACCATACCTGCCCTAAATCGGGTGAACTAGTTAAAGATTCATTACTGCTAAGTTAGTAAGTTGCCCGTCTCTCGTGAAGACGTTATTAATATAGGGTCGAAGTGCTTTAAACCACACCGATATCATCATTCACTTGATCATCACGCATTAACCGCCGTGCTAGAGGTTGCATACGGATGGAGTCGCTGAACAATCTACCGAATACTTCTGATTCAGACCAGGGGCATCACCCTGACCAAGTTTTGGCCAAGATGAGCCAAGACTTGCAGCAGCTACAGCAAAGCTTAGTGGTTCAACTAAGCCAAGATGTGAGCCGACTTCAAACCGAGAAGTCAAAGCTGATGAACGATATTGATGCGCTGCAGTCTCGGCGGCAAGATTTAACCACCCATCAAGAGGCAACACTCTCCCAACAGCAAATTGCTCAGCAGCAAATTTGGGCCTCGCAAATGGCGCAAGCGATCGCGGATCATCTCCAGACCTTGATGGTAAATCGCCTCAGCGAAATGCACCAAGAGCCCGATCGCACTGAGCCAGCCCCAACCTTAGCCGATCGCCCCACTGCACCCATAGGCCAGGATGACGCTACCTATCGAGTGCTCAACTCCCTAGATGCCAGCCTCAACCAAACGCTCACCTCCGTCAAGCGCGACCTCAGCAGCTATCAAAGCTCCCTATCCCAACAGCTCAATCGGATGCAAACGATGCAGCAGCAGGGCGAAGCTATTTTAGAAGTGCTGGTAAGCCGTCTCAATCAACAGCTTCAAGACGAAGTGCGGCGATCGCAGGTGCGTCCCTCCAACCAAAATGGCTATATGGGATCCTCCCCCAGCTCGTGGAGTCCATCCCCCCCTCCAGAGGGTTCTGTAGCCACCGCCTATCGTAACGGCTCCCCGTCCCCGATGGCAGCTCCTGCTCCATCGCCGCCGCCAGCTCAATCGCTTTCCTCGTTCCAACTGGGCCTCATTATGGTGCTGGGATCTACCTTGGCGCTGTCGCTACACAACGTTGTGGTAGGTGTCATTGGCAACGAAAGCAGCATTTTCAACATCTGGTCTCTAGGCGGATTTATTAGCCTGTCTAGCCTAGGCAACTCGATCCTAGTACTGCTGATTCGCATGTTGATTGTGGTGCCGTTGATGACGTTGATCGCCATGGTCATCTACCCCAAAACCTGGAGCGAAATTAAGGGCTTTTGCCTCTCCCAAGACTATGGCTTGATGCGTAGCGTCGTAGGCAGCGGCTTCTTCCTCTTTCTGTCGCAGGTCTTAATCTATATTTCCATTGCCGGTGTGGGGCCAGGCGTCGCCGTAACGATTCTATTCATGTACCCCATTATTACCGCGCCCCTAGCCTGGATATTTTTTGGCGATCGCCCTAGTTGGCTGCGTGTCGTAGTCATGATCGCCATTTTCCTGGGGGTTGTTCTCACCAGTTGGCCGCGACTGGTCGGGACAGGTGAACTGTCGATCTGGGGCATTGGCACGGCAATCATTTCCGGCATTGCCTTCGCCTTTTACCTGATTGCCATGCAGATTAGCTTCCGGAAACTCCATCCGGTGCCGGTCAGCGTCATCCAGTTTTTCACCATTTTTGTTTTAACTTGCCTCAGCCTAATTGTGCTACCGCTCACCAGTCCCATCACAGGGTTTGACTATGGTCTATCCCTCAATCCCCAAGGGCGGGCAGGACTCTTGGCCAGCGGTTTTGTCCTGGGAGCCTTGACCTTAGTGGGCTACTTGATGAACAACTACGGTGTGCGCTATATGGGAGCGGCACGGGCGTCGATTATTGCCTCTAGCGGGCCAGTGTTGACGGCTCTCCTAGCCTTTTTGATTACGCCGGGCCCCCGCACGGCCTTAGCAACGGTACAAATTATTGGGGTGTTGATTGTGACCATTGGGGTGACGGCCATGAATTTTGAAAAGATGGTGATGCAGCGCCCCAAGTCCTAGCCCAATTCTCCGAGCCAAACGGGGTACATCCCATGTTTCTGGGCTCACCCTGCGGGAAGCAAGCTACACCCTAAATCTCTCTTGGAGCAGGCCACCACATACAAATCCAAAATCTGTCAACATAAGTCCTAGACCTTACCCAGTAGGGTTCTGTTAGGCGAAGCCGTAACGCACCGTTTCACGGGGCTTGGATGCGTTACGGTTTTACCTAACACATGCTACCAACTAGCCCAATACTCTCAACAGATCTAGCCAAATACATTGAGATTCGATTGGGCGGATAGCTGGCGCAGAAACCAAATACTGGCCGCCGAGTTACCGATCGCATCTAAGGGTGGACTATAGCAAGCGATCGCTCCCTGACGAGGCACCAGGGCTAACACGGCACCGCTCACCCCTGACTTGGCAGGCAGTCCCACCTCCACGGCAAACCGCCCGGAATATTGGTACAGTCCGCAGGTCATCATCAAGGCGGTGACCAGTTGTCGATGGTGAGGGGCGATCGCTCCGGCCACCAGCAGCAAACCTAACTGAGCTAGGTCAGACACTGTGCCCGACAGACAGCAAAGCTGCTCATACACATCCAGCGCCTCGGCGGCGGATGTGGCTAGATGATCCGTCACGTCTAAATAACGGGCGATCGCTTGGTTGTGTTCATTGGGGCGATCGCGCACAGAGGCCAGAATCGTTTCATCCAACGCCAGATGGGTCTGGGCCTGGTCATTCAGCCATTGGCAAAGGCGATGGCAGCGCTCATGGGGCGTGGCTCCTGGCAAACGACTGCAGAGGGCGATCGCCCCGCTATTGATCATAGGATTCCGTGGAAAGCCCCGATCGGCTTCGAGTTGGGCCAGGGAATTGTAGGCATGGTCGGAGGGCTGAATGCCTACACCGCGCAGCACCGACTCTGCCCCAACCTGCTCTAGGGCATAGAGCAGGATAAATGGCTTAATCACGCTCATCAACGCAAACGGCAGAGGGCGATCGCCCACCTGCCTAGCCTGGCCCGTGATCGTCAACAGGTGAACTGAAAATCCTGATGGATTTGCCTGGCCCAGCGCCGGAATATAGGTGGGTAATTGACCTGATTGCGTATGCTGCTGGGCGTTTTTTGCCAAAGACTCAAGCGCATCTACCGAAACCAAATCTAATGGAATCACAGTTGCCCTTTCCTAATTGGTTTTGCTATCACATCCTGTCGATCCTTCTCCAACTCTCTTGAGCAGAAAACAGGGATCCCTTTATGTCATGCCATGGGAGCAATCTGGGTTATCTTTCAACACCCTGCCCATCCCCCTCACGTCCAGTGATCAGGGGAACTTGGATCTACGAGCGGCGAATATTCAAACAACACCAGTCCTTGCGCCGCCAAAGAGTCGCCACAATCCAACCATGTTGTTCGAGAGTATCGGCAACGGGTTTTGCTTGCTCAATCAGCAATCCACTGAGCACCCCCCAGGTACTTGACTTAGCAATGTCTCCCATCATGGGAATCAAATCGAGGATCACCTCTGCCAAGATATTGCACAAAATGCCATCCACCGGCTCCGTCAATTGTGCAACCAAGTCCGACAAGCTGCCCTTTTGCACCATCAGCTGATGCTTAGAAATATTGTTCATATCGCGATTGGTGCGCGTCGAGCGTACGGCCAAGGGATCGGTATCAACCGCGTAGATATGGGCCGCCCCCATCAAAGCCGCCGCAATGGACAAAATACCCGACCCACAGCCAATGTCAGCAATCACCAAATTATCACCACCTTCGGGCGTGGTAGCGGTAGCGCCCAAGCGCATTTCCAACGCTTCTAAACAAAGCTGAGTGGTGGCATGGGTGCCGGTGCCAAAGGCGGCCCCGGGATCGAGCTTGAGAATCAGGCGATCGCTGTTGGTCGGTGGCTCTATCCAGGATGGATTAATTAAGAGGCGATCGCCAATTTCTTGGGGATGCCAGTAGGTTTTCCAACTGCTGGCCCAGTCTTCTTCATCAATCAGTTGCCAGCGCACCGTGGGCGTGGGCAAACCGGCAAAGGTAGCATCCTGTTGCAGCCAAATAGACAGCGCAGACAGATCTAAAAGCTGGGCTTCAAACTGAGGCAAATAGGCTTTCATCAAGCAGTTGCTGCCGTTGGTCTCACTCGATGTACCCCGGCACCCAAACTTCTCCAGCCGCCAGAAGACTAGCTCTTCGGCATTTGCATCGCATAAAACTTGGATTTCCCACCAGCTATTGACCAAGACAACCGTCCCTCATATTGGATGATGAAACTGCCTTCTACCCCATGATGATGCTCAGAACCCACCTCACAGAGTAGGGGGTAATCCAACCCTTAAGGCTAATCCTGTGGCCGATCTTAATGATTGGGGCTCACCGCTGTGCTACTGCAGTATTCCCAACCGACCCGACCTAAGAGGCGATCGCCCTGCCATCAGCCCATCTGAGCCAAGAACAAGAGCGATCGCTCCGAGGACTAAGGTCCGAGATCTAAGTATTGGCACCCAAGGCTACGGTGTAGGCCTCACGGATACCTGGGACCTTGGTGATCTCCGCCAAAATTCCATCCGGCAGAGGATCATCAATGCTCAAGACCATCACCGCATCACCACGGACAATCTTCCGTCCCACCTGCATACTGGCAATGTTGACATTGAAACTACCCAGCAGCGACCCAATTTTGCCAATAATACCCGGCATATCGCGGTGCAGGGTGAACAGCATATAGCGATTGGGCGGCACATTCACCGGGAAGCCATCAATGTTGGTGATCCGGATTTCGCCGTCGCCCAAAATTACTCCGGTGACGGAATGGTTGCCCATAGAACCCTTGGCTTCCAGCATCAGCGATCCCGTGTAGTCCTTCACCGACGCATCCCGGGTTTCAATGACGTGAATCCCCCGTTCCTTGGCCTCGATGGTAGCGTTCACATAGTTCACCCGCTCTTGCAGCGCGTGGGAGAGCAACCCCTTAAGGGCCGCAATCACCAAGGGCTGACTTTCATTGACCGCTAAGTCACCCTGCAAACGAATGTTGAGCGACTCGATGCGTCCGCCAGCCATCTGACTGACCAAGTTACCCAAGGTTTCCGCCAACGCCAAGTAGGGACGCAGTTTTTCCAAGAGATCAGGACGCAAACCAGGAATATTCACAGCCGAGCGTGCCGGCAGCCCCAGCAACACATCCCGAATTTGCTCCGCCACATCAATGGCAACGTTCACCTGAGCTTCTTCCGTCGATGCACCTAGGTGCGGCGTCAGAATGATCTCGGTTCCCAGATCCCGCAAAGGCGATTCACCCAAGGGTTCCTCTTCATAGACATCCAGCGCCGCCCCGGCAATCTTGCCCTGCTTCAGAGCGTCCGCCAACGCCAACTCATCAATAATGCCGCCGCGAGCGCAGTTGATGAGGCGGGCTGTGGGTTTCATCTTATCCAGCATCTCTGCATTGATAAGATGGTAGGTCTCGGGAGTTTTGGGCAAATGCAGGGTGATGTAGTCAGAGTCTTGGATCAGCAAATCGAGCTCCACCAACTGGCAGCCAATTTGCTCCGCCCGCTCCATAGACAGGAACGGATCGTAGGCCAACAGGCGCATACCCATAGCACGGGCGATCGTGGCAACGTGGGAGCCAATTTTACCAAGCCCTACGACGCCTAAGGTCTTCTTATACACCTCAACCCCGGTGAACCGCTTGCGATCCCACTGGTTCGCCTTCAGAGATTGATTGGCATCAGGGATATGGCGAGACAGGGCCAACATCATGGCCACCGCATGTTCTGCAGCAGCAACCGTATTGCCTTCGGGAGAGTTGACAACCATGATCCCGCGTCGAGTAGCCGCTTGCACGTCTACATTGTCAACGCCGACCCCAGCCCGACCGATGATTTTGAGCTGAGAACCCGCCTCAATCACCTCTTTCGTCACGCGGGTGCCCGACCGGATCATCAGGGCGTCGTACTCCGGAATGCAGTGAATCAGCTCATCAACCGATAGCTTGGTTTTGACATCAACCTGAGCGACCTGGGACAAAATATCAATTCCGACTTTATCAATCGGATCAGAAACGAGAACCTTTGGCATGATCAGCAGATATGTTGAGTAACACAAACAACCTCAAAGTGGAGCGATCGCACCACTTTGCTTAAATACGGAGTGGCGACTGAGGCATACAGGAGCACTATGGGAGCAGCGAGGGCGAAAACCACTCAAGACCCTATGCGGCTGCACATCAGTCTGAATGGTGCAAAAATCTTGTGGCACTGTGGGAACAGACAACAACTAGAAATCGCCCAAGTGTCAATTCTACTGGGTTTTGTCCAGCTTCTAAACCGAATTCCAAGAGTTTTCTATAGTACAGACAAGGGGCGATCGCTCAGTCTCTTCTACAGGAGGCAACGTTTCAGCAGGTTTTCCTGGTTTCTCTCCCATTTTAGAGATCAAACCCTCAGGGCTTAAGAAAACGGGGAGCGATCGCCTGTACCATCGCACGGAACTTAGTACGCACTTGAGCTCCACGCATCAAAAATCACCATTGATGGACACTTGTCAATTCAGTACATATGAACCATGATTTGAGCATCAAGCCTAGTTGATAGGTATCAGAATTTAAGCATGTCTTTAAGCATCCAACCTGTGTCGCGAATCAGGTGATCTGGTGATCTATTTGATGGATGTGATGACTTGTCAGATTTGTACCTGCGAGATGTGTAACTACGGCCGGATAAATAGAATTCGGGCATTGCTGTATAGCAACATAATGGGCGCTCACGATTCATTCATAATCAATGTAGTGTAAGCATCTTGCCCACTTTCCACTTTCATATCTTCATTCAGCAACGCCAAAATTCTTTCAGTCAAAGGTTAGAAGAATAACTTGAGAGTCTATTTCATCAACCGACCTTGTTGAACGTATAAAATTCACTCGAAACATACTTCTGTCATCTAACCAGGTACTTCATCCCAAGACAGCGATCGCCCCCTCTTGTCTGCTACCCTGCAAGCACTGCCTTCAAAGCACAGGAGTCGCCAAGAGCTACCACTCTTCTTGGCAATGTCAGTCATTCTT
>DATNRH010000114.1 GCA_036703605.1 Candidatus Obscuribacterales bacterium
TTTCTCTTTCCAGAAGCACATCTGCCCTGGATGAGTATCCTAGGATATCAGATAGTTCTTTTGGCAATACTTGAACCTCTGGATGACACGACCAGCCCTTTGGAAGTTGTCGGCTGAACTCAGCTTGCAGAAATGTCGTTAAGTGACCCATCGTAAATAGGGGATGGTTACAACATGCTGATTATATCGCCTATGCAAAAGTCACAGATTGTTCACGCTCACCACACCCTCTCCAGCAAAATGTACCCGGCCGTTCGCATTCCCCCTGTAGATGGCCAAGGGGTTCGGGTGAAGCGGCTGATTGAAGCTGGAGTATCTAACCGGGACACCCTGAAGGATCTAGAACAGGGGGCACTGAAAGCAATGCGAGCCTTCGACCAAGGAACATTGGGGGTGGAGGAAACCCTAGAGGCACTGCTAGCCTACGACGAACTCCTAGAGCTACCAAGAAATGGGAAGGTAGATCCGGCGGAGCAAGCTAAGCGGCGAGTGAAGCATGAGCGGATGTATCGGGATTTGTTGCGCGATCGCCCCTGGAAGCAGTGTGACTGCGTGATTTGCCAAGAGGTTGGCGTTGAGGTGGTGATCTTTCGGGGGAATGATCGCAACCGGCGGCGGGGGTTCCACAACACCCGAGCCTTTTATCTACGGTTCCAGGAGTTATTGGCGGCGCTGAGAGATACGCAGCCTTAGCCGAAATAAAGCAGGTAGTCATCTTTTAGCTTGTCTTCAAGACGTTCAGCCAGCCGTTAGCGATGGACTAGTCAAGGCAGAGAATTTTCTGAAAGACTTGTCAAACAAGGGTTTCAGTCAACGTGAGTTCGACAACAATGAGTATAACCCTCAGCCTTTTCTTTTGCACTCTAATTTTTGTCGAGCTCGGAAAAACTTGTCAGGTCAGCTAAGTGTGGAGTTCCAAAAAGACTGGCAACTTGGTAATAGCACCAACGATAAATAATCAGCCCCTGTCAATTTCGCTGAACACGTTCTTAATTGACCAGTTTAACCGCCAATGCAACTAGGTCATCCTGATCATCCGGCCCTTGGCGAGGGACGATGTCTGAATGGGCGATCGCAAACCCTGCCGCCGTTAGCTCTTCGAGAATGCTTTCCGCAGAGCCAATATAGCGAGTCGCAATTCCCTCTCGACTGATGGTGCAACGAGAAACCAGATCGAACAAGGCTTTCATCGGAGACTCGTCCATCACCTCGCCACACATGCTCTGTACCAGGAAGCCTCCTCCTGGTTGCAGCACTCGATAGACACTAGCGAGGGTTGCCGCTCGATCTGGGCCGATGATGCAATGCAGACATCGCCCATCAACCACCAGTCGGAAAACGCTATTGGCATAGGGAACTAGGTCTAAAACACTGCCAACGATAAACTGAACCTGGGCTGCTTGAGCGTCAGCCTTTTCGTGAGCCCAGGCGATCGCTCTGGGTGCAATATCAATGCCATGCGCTTCGTACCCTTGAAGGGCGAGCCAGATGGCGATATCTCCCGTGCCACAACCCAAATCTAAGATAGGGCTACCAGGTGGAATAGACAGGCGAGCGATCGCTTGCAGGATACGAGGGTGAACCGTCTGTGTCTGATCGTCCTCCGTAGTCCAACCATAGGCTCCTTCCGCTTTCAGGCGCTGATAGACACTGTCATGACCGACATAGTTGGTTTTCATCAAAACTGATACCCCAATAAATCAACCATCCCACTGGGCCAAGACTTCCCGGTGAGTTCCTTCACCATAAGTTCTGGTAAGACCTCTTCGCCAATACCAATCGTTTGATGCTCATGGATTTTGACCCAGCGTAGAGGATTCATAGGGGCATGAAACCCATTGCGACGATAGAGTTCGGGTTTCAGCGCAAAGAGAATGATAAAATCGGCTTTCGAGGTCTGTCCTAGATGCTCTAACCAGGTCAACATTTGGGTGGCAATACCCTGATTGCGGCACTCGGGTGCAACGCACACATCAATAGCCCCAAAGATACGCAAAGGGCCGTCTTGAGAACCCATCACTCGGTATTCAATCCCCATTTGTCCAACCAGAGTCTGATTTCCCCACACCAGCAACCGCCGGGGAGGCACCTGTTTGTAATACATGCGTGATACTGGCACTCCAGGTTCAGCAAAACAGACCTGTAATAGTGCCAGTATCTGGCGTTGCTGTTCTGGCGTAATCCGAAACTCATCAATCAACTCAAAATCCAGTGGTTCAGAGTCGGAATCGCTTAAGGGTTCAGAGGGCATGACTGATACGAACACTTCTTGATGTTTAATGGGGCTTATAGGATGATCCAATAGCAACATGTCAACGTCCTGATCAAGCCTGCAGTTCCCTGATTGCCTGATAGTTCACCATGTCTTAATAATATGAGCATCGCCGGAAAAACGATTGACTAGGTCTTTCAGGATGCTCTTGCACCGACGATAGTGTGCACCCAAAACGAACTTGATGTCTCCTCCTTGGAACGCTATGAGCTACATCACAGAATTCACGACGTATGCTGTCAAACTGGGTAAAGAAGCCAGGGCAGAGGAATGGATGCAGATATTATATCAACGCCAGGCAAGTGCGTAGATACCCTTGACCGAGAGAACATGCACTTCGAGAGCATGTTCAAAAGCTTCCGAAACGGACGGATGGATCTCTCCTGGTTCTCGGTTCAGAGTGATGGCGGTGCGACGTTGGACGGGTCGCCCCATGACATCGATCAACTCCACAGGGACTACTGGGAAGAATGCATTGATGATCAGATTCCGGCTGAGGACTTGGAATATGTCGTTAGCTTTGTGCCTGCATCGATTCAAGCTATTATCGAGAACAGAGATACCTGATCCAATTCCGGGGGGCACCAAGGGCGCATAGGGTTATCCAGTAGCGGGAAATTAGTTCGCTGGAGACGTTTGAAATCCCCTGGCTGGCGAGAACTCCACGATTCTTCTCAATGACCCGAGCTAATGCCAGATTATTCACATCATAGGTCATTAGCACTTGTGAGAGCCCCAGTTTGCAAGCTTTCTCTAGCGCTAAGTCCAGCATCTGGATGCTATAGACCTTCTTTCTTGTCGAGGGGCTATGGCAATCCCCGTAGCTTTATTCCTGAATCATCAGGTCGTAGCGGTTGCATTCATGGACTCGCTTGAATCGCTGCTGTATTGCCGGGGCAACGTTTCCATGATACTGAGCAAAGATATGAACTGGCTTCAATCCAGAAATACGGCTGTCGAAGCACCTATTCACTTCCTCACGTTGCAGGTAAACATGGAGGTAGGAGCCTACTTTCTGAAAGCTCTGAGCTTCGTACCACTGGAGAGTGAAGGCATCGTCGCGAGTCCAGGCTTCTAAACGACAAAGCCGAGCCCGTTTGGCCAGGTCGATGGCCGC
>DATNRH010000115.1 GCA_036703605.1 Candidatus Obscuribacterales bacterium
CACCAACCTCTCTAGCCGATCATGACATGAAGACCACCGCCCTACAAGCTCGATGCCATTCCTAGGGGTAGCCTCAGCTATGGATTAGCCTGAGCATAGTCTAAAATGCCACGGGCGATCGCATGGGCAATCAGTTCGCGAAACTCTGGATTTGCTAACAGTGCCGCATCTTCTGACCCTGTGACAAATCCCATTTCCACGAGCGCCGAGGGCATGGATGTGTTGACCAACACATAAAACCGCGCCGACTTAGCACCGCGATCGCGCATACTGGTTGCTTGCACCAGGCTGCGTTGAATGGCTTCGGCCACCTGGCGATCGCTAGAGGAATAGTAGTAGGTTTCTACACCATTCACGTCTGGGCGACTCATGCTAATGGCATTAGCATGAAGGCTAATAAACATATCAGCCCCATAACGCTCGGCAGTTTGCACCCTGGGAGCTAGATCGAGGGTGCGATCATCTTGTCGGGTGAGCACCACCTGAGCCCCCTGCTGTTCGAGCAAGGCGGCGACCCGTTGGGCAACGGGAAAGACTATATCTTTTTCCCGCAGACCGCTAATCCCCACAGCTCCGGGATCAGAGCCACCGTGACCGGGATCAATCACAATCAGCGGACGTAGGTGGGCCACATTGGGCAGGGTGATGTCGGCAATTCGGGCAGCGATCGCCTCGGAGGTGATGGGCGTTGACGTAGATGTCCCTCCCAGCGGTACCGCCAATCGTTGGCCATCCAGTTGGCGAATAGTGCCAACCTGCACTCTGGCCACCAATTCAAGCTGCACCACAACCGTGGTGGCGTCAGCTTGCTCCACCCGCATCGATACGAGACCCGGATGGTCTGTGAGGTCGGGCAGCATCACCTGCGGGGCCAGTTGGGTATTCGACAGTTCAATCCGATGGCTGGTAACCCGCTGTTGCCAACCGCTATTCACCTGCCCCACAGCCCGATCGGTGCGAAGAATCAGTTGACTACCATCCTCTGACAGCTCAATGGCTTGCAGGGTGGCGATCTGGGAGGAAAATAAACCTTGGCTGATTTGATGGGGCTGAGAGGTGACCGGTGAGCCGGATGCGGCATCGAGATGGGTGGACAAGTCCGATGCGGTTGCTAAGGTCGGCAGAGCCATCAACGCCCCGCAACAGCCTAGCCACACTGATAAAAAGCGATAGGTCTTCAAGCAAACTCTCCTGGTGTGTAAGGAGACAGGCAGCGATCGCACCACTCACCTGTCTAAAGCTTTCCATGATTTACACCGCCTGATCTCGTCCTGCCGGACAGGGGAGAACCTGTTGGGCAGGGGCAGTGTATTAATACAAGTGAAAGCAACGCGGTCGTTTAGACGAAATTAAATCGGGGGCAGTACAGGAACACAGGTGAAAGCAATGGTAACAGCAGTCATCTAGACAAAACTCGATGGGGTGATGCGAGAGGCCTGGACATCGTTCAAGACCAGCAATGTCGTATTACCAGCTTGAATGAGCGTGTTGTCTTGTCGTTGACGAAAGGTCAGTTGACCGACGGTGAGCGATCCGGTGAGCTGAATGCGATCTTGGCGGGGGTTGAAGTCGGTGACGATGTCGGTGCCATCCCTTGGGCCAGTCACTAGGATATCGCGTCCTAACCCCGTTGTGATGCGATCGCTTCCCCGTCCACCGATCAGCCGATCATGGCCAGCACCGCCGTCTAATACATCATTCCCAGCACCGCCCTCTAACAGATCATTGCCGTTGTCGCCCAAGAGCCGATCATTGCCCTGGAAACCCAGAAGGCGATCGTCGCCCCCCAAACCCCGCAAAACATCATCTCGCCGGGTGCCCTGCAGAACGTCGTCACCCTGGGTTGGCGGATTGGGATCGGTGACCGTGACGACAAAG
>DATNRH010000116.1 GCA_036703605.1 Candidatus Obscuribacterales bacterium
AAAAGAAAGAGAGGCTCACGTGAAGGTCCTAGAGAGTGTACCCCCCAACGCAGGTTCCACCCTTCTACGCCCACCTTATGACACACCTCCAACTGAGAAGCCCTTAGGTAGTCCCCTCAACCTGCACCCCCCACTCTGCCAAAAAACAGCACTAATAGTTAGTCGACGTGTCAGAGCTCAGCATTGGTGTGTTCCCAGAAATCCCAGAGATCTCGGCGAGCCAATGGAGGGGCAACTTCAACAGTTCGTGGACTCGCTGGTCCGCAGCCTGGTTTGATCACTTTGTGCAGTGGAATGGGGACATTGCTCGCGGCTTTGCCCCGGTGGCTGCAGGCACGGAAGAATATAGTGCCGATATTATGAGCCGCTTTCTCGGCGACTTGCTGACTGCCATGGACACTACACCCAAGACGGATCCGTGGAAACTGCGCAGCATTTATGCCCTAGCCCAGCGCGGTCAGGATATCTACCACACCTTTCGCCTTGGCTGCCGCTGGACCGGCGGCGCAGGCCAAAGCCAAGGTCGTAAAGAGCCGTTCGCTCTCTATGGTGCCCTACGCGGAGGGAGCATTCTCGATTTTGTGCGAACGCTGCAAGATGAAATGGATTGGACTGAGACAAGACAGGTCCACACCAACCCGTATGGATTTGGCAGCGGCGTGCCTTTGTGGGGAGATCTTGCCGACTTTACCAATGCGTCGATGCCAGATGGAGTCGGTTCTGAGACCAACGGCTACTGGGGCGCTCTGCTTGGCGCCAAGAACTGGAATGGCAGCGAGGCCTGGAATTGCACTGGCGGGCCTGACAACAAGTATACATTGTGACGCCTAACTCTCTAGGCGAACCCGAGGCGACCCTCACGGATTTGTAGATGGCCCAGCTGGAGAACCTGGTTCCTTTTACCTTGCTTGCTGCTCTTCGTAAGAAAAACCGCGAATTCATGCTTTAGTGGACCGTATGCTGCCTACACTGTGGCCAAGTACCTTATGCCAGCCCTCGACTACGCTGATAATGATGACGAGCTAACTGAGTA
>DATNRH010000117.1 GCA_036703605.1 Candidatus Obscuribacterales bacterium
TACAAAATTAAATTTTTGTGATAAACAGATACAGTATGTCGACTTTGTGATGATCAGTTACAGAATTTCAGTATGGGGGATAAGGGGGGGAGCACGTGGCCATACACGATTGGAAGGCCATTATGACGTGGATGCACCTCATTGGTTCAGAAGAAGGAAGATTGATTAAAAGAAAAATCTGTGGGTACACGTATAGGGTCATTCCGTGACCCTTTCAAACCCAGGGAAGATTCTGTAGCATGGTGTATAGGGTCATGGAGTGACCCCATAGAGCGTTAGATGTGAATCTAACGCAGGGTTAATGCCAAAGGAGCATCACATGACCCTTTTGCGTTAGATCTGTATCTAACACCATAGGGTAATGCAATGACCCTTTTAGCGTTAGATCCAGATCTAATGGTCGTTGGACCTGCCGTTAGATACACTTCTAACGCACCACCTTCCTCGTCCCCCACGCACCATGGATAGCCCTTCCACCCCAACATCCTCTGCTCCTACTCCCACCAACCAGCCAACCCCTCTCCCCGGTCCAGACCCGTCCAGGGCTGAGGAGGTGTCCCCCTCAGATCCCCCCTCATCCACCCAATTGGCCCCCTCATGTGGCCCAACCGCTTCTTCCACCACCACCCAAGCCCCTCCTGCTGTGCAGGGTTCGCCCACTGCCCCTTCTGAAGCACCTCAACACCCCACCAGCGAGATGGCATTGGTCAGCCCCTCAGCTCCCCCCTCATCTACCCAATTGGCCCCTTCCACTACCACTACCACTACCCAAGCCCCCCCCATGTTGGGTAGTGCACCTACTTCCACCACTGCAGCCCCTCCTCATCCCCCTCGGCGAAAGAGAAAGAGAGATCCCGAAGGCAATGCGAAGCGTAACAAGAGCCACTGGATGCGAAAAAGGTTGTCTGAGCACGGGCATGACCTGGTGAAACCCACGTACACGAAGCCCTGGCCAAGAATGCCGCATGATCTGAAGGAGCTGCTACGGGACACCACCGACAAATCAATGGCCCAGTTCCTCAGCTTCAGCAAGGAGAATGGACCCGTGGACCATGGCCGGGTCCTCTGGAAGGTAGGGCAGCAGCACCAACCACTTCCTGCACCTCTTCAAGCCTATCTGAGCGAGTGCGAGAAGTACCTCCAGGATCTCAATTTGGAGCCTGCCCTTCCCAAAGAAGCCTTGAAGATCCTCCCGAAATCTGTGCAAGTGATCTACACTGCCCTGCCAGGCATGATGCCCCAGCTCATGCACACTGACCACAAGATCGACCTGGATTCGAAAGCTGAGGGATCTTCCATGCGACCGATTGTCTACTCAGTGATCGTTGCCGGAGACAGGCCCTTCCGACTGGAATACAGCCGAGATCTCTGGGAGTTCATCAGGAATCGAAGGAACGCCATGGACCAACTCCGGGACGAACTTCATAATCTGGTAGGCAACGACGAGCTCAACCGTGAGGAGATTGAGCGGAAGCAGAAGGAGCTGGACGATCATGAAAACTTTGAGGCTCTGGATAACAGAACCAAGGCCTGTCGGGATGCTACTGTGCTTTCTGTGCAGCCAGGGGAGGCCCTCCTTTTTCGACATGACTTTCCGCACCTTGGTGCAAGTGATGCCCGAAACTGGAGGCTTTTTTTTCCCTTTGGAAACGACGCAGCTGCAACAGCTGATAACAGTGTTCAGAGCACATTCGTTCTGAACCATCCCTATGTTGTGGACCTTCACAACCAAATGCATGCTGCTGCAAAGAACCATAAGGATCCCAAAAGCCGCACCAAAAAAAGGAATACTGACATAGATGCCATGAACTGGTGTTACAAGTTTTAGTCATTCTTACTCTTGTTCACAATTTTTTTTTATTTTGAAAATAAAAGTCCTTTTTTAAAATCACGGCACTCAAGTGGGTGGAGGGAAGTCGGGAGGGAAGGCGGGAGTCTGGAGTCCAGACAAACATCCAACCAGCACATGCCACATCACTGAGGTCTTACAATTATTTCCTGTTAAGGGAGATGGATGGTGATGGGGAATTGATAGGAACAAGCAGCTGGGATGATGTGGCACATAACCATTGGTGTGATCCACTGAGACCGAGTATGTGGCAAGATTTGACTGGATCACCTCTGCATACCTTGGAACCATGCACGCTATATTTAACTCCAGGTGATGTGGCAGCATCTCAATGGTCAGTTCAAAAATTCCAAGTGACATGGCAAATATTTATTGGTTCTGTCGATAAATCCCAGCTTGTACTGCCACAACCCCCGCTCCTTCACTGCCCTGGGCTGTAAAGGGCCAAGAGCTCCTCTCCTTGGGCAATGGGAGCCTTGGCAACCAACCAAACAACCCCATGGGAGGTCACTTCCTCAACAGGGTCCGACTCTTCCATTGCTACATTTGGTGGCACCCCTTGGGGCGGCTCATTGACGTACTTCCCTGTCCCATGCAACTCCAGGTAGAACCCCGGGTCGAACCTGGACCTCACAACATAGATCGGCCTTTTTCCTGGGGGGTACCTTATGGCATAGTCATCCTCCTGCATCCATTTTCCCTTCATTACCAGAACATGATCCCCAGTTTCAAATGGCTTGCAAGCAAACAATCCCCAACCATGGACACGACTGGCCTGAACCTGGACTCCTTG
>DATNRH010000118.1 GCA_036703605.1 Candidatus Obscuribacterales bacterium
AGATTCTCAGATGTGCCAATATCAAGGTATGTACCATCATCAAATACTTCTGCTTCTACACGTAGTCCGGCATGAATAGCGGCTTGAATAACATCACCGATGGGGATTTCCGGCTGTGATGGAATAGTTGACATCAGTTGAGGTACTTGATCCCCAATCCACTCTTGTTGACGCGCTTGAATAAAATTGTGTAAAAAGTGCGTGAATCTTGGTTGCCAAACAGCGATCGCCCACATGTACCGCAGGGTTGTATGGGGCGATTTTTCAATAATTTGAGAGACGCGCTTGCTAGCATCCCAATCAACAACACCGACTTTCTCAGGTTGATCGGTAGGAAACACCCCCAGCACCACGTCGGCATCACTATGGTTCAAATGATTCAGCAGTGCCTGATAGGCATGGTCTGGATGAAATAAAATATCGGGAAAGCCAGTGGCTACGATCGCATCTTGAATAAATGGATAGGCTTGATTGAGGCTAAACGGTACACCAAAGGGCACATGAACGGTGAGATAGGCCAGGTGCATCTGCAGTTGGGCCCCATCCCCCAAATAGGCAGGAATATCCCACTTGCCAGGACGCAGAATCAGGATAGCTTCTGTAATTCCCGCTAGCCGCATTTTTTCCAACAGGTACTGACAGACCACCTTGGGGCGCAGTCCGGGGCGATCGCCGATGGTTTGAAAGCCAATGGGGAATAGTTCCTTGCTCATCGGTAAAGGTGATATGCGGGTGCCTTGTCCCGCTGCGGGCACTAAACCAATCACGCGTTTTGCCATGCGTCCCCCAATTGACCCCGATATAGACACTGCAGTTGCTGTACATCCTCTTGACATTCGAACTGCTGGGGCGCAGCGATCGCCCATAGTTCGCTGAACGTTACCGTTGTCAAGGGAAGGGTGAGAGTTGCAGCGATTGTGGCTGCATCTACACCGGTTTTATACAGTAGGCTAATGTGAGGCTGATTGCAATCGGTGAGGGAGACGGGAACGGTTTGCTGCAGGCTGGTCACTAGGTGGATCAGGGCTGGAGTCGTTTGCAGGGGAATAAACAGAGTTTTGGAAAAGCG
>DATNRH010000119.1 GCA_036703605.1 Candidatus Obscuribacterales bacterium
ACCCCCATCGGCATACATCTGACGCTCTACCTCAATAGATTTCGCGGAGAACCAGCTATTTCCCGGCTTGATTGGCCTTTCACCCCTAAACACAGCTCATCCGAGAATTTTTCAACATTCACCGGTTCGGTCCTCCAGTGCGTGTTACCGCACCTTCAACCTGGCCATGCCTAGATCGCCGGGGTTCGGGTCTAATCCAACATACTCAGTCGCCCTATTCAGACTCGCTTTCGCTTCGCCTACACCTAACGGCTTAAGCTCGCATGCTAGATTAAGTCACTGACCCATTATGCAAGAGGTACGCTGTCACCCCCTATGGGGCTCCAACTGCTTGTAAGCATCCGGTTTCAGGTACTGTTTCACTCCCCTAATCGGGGTGCTTTTCACCTTTCCCTCACGGTACTGTGTTCGCTATCGGTCATGTGCGAGTATTTAGGCTTGGAGGGTGGTCCCCCCATGTTCAGACAGGATTTCACGTGTCCCGCCCTACTCAAGTCTTCTTCGATCATTTTTACGTACGGGGCTGTCACCCGCTATGGCCACTCTTTCCAAAGTGTTCCGCTAATTTACGAAGAAGCACTGGCCTGGTCCCGGTTCGCTCGCCACTACTACGGGAATCTCTGTTGATGTCTTTTCCTCCGGGTACTGAGATGTTTCAGTTCCCCGGGTTCGCTTCACCAAGTCTATTTTATTCAACTCGGTGATACCCTATCCACCTCTTTCCGAACCAGATCCAATCCGAAGATTGGGCTGATACGAAAGGAAATGGTGAGGGTGGGTTTCCCCATTCGGAAATCGCCGGATCAAAGATTGCTCACATCTCCCCGACGCTTATCGCAGCGTGCCACGTCCTTCATCGCCTGCACATGCCAAGGCATCCACCAAATGCTCTTACCTCACGCTTGAGAATCCACACCATCAACGACAAACCTGCATAAAAGTTTGAAGTCTAACGATAGTGAGGAAGATATCTCAGCCAGATAATCATTTTGATTGATCTTGTTGTGATGCATAAATCGCGCTGATCTGCCCGAAGGCAAACCTTGCAATCCATGCGCCACGGCATCGATTTAAAAACCCATTCACAATGTCAAAGAGCGGCGACCGAAGTCACCTAACCGCCAAACGCGGTATTCGTTTTCGTTTCATCTATCGGATTGCTTATACCTGGTGGAGCCTATCGGGATCGAACCGATGACCCCCTGCTTGCAAAGCAGGTGCTCTCCCAGCTGAGCTAAGGCCCCGTAAGACCAGGTAAACATGGTAGGCCCGAGTGGATTTGAACCACCGACCTCACCCTTATCAGGGGTGCGCTCTAACCAACTGAGCTACGGGCCTATGCGCCAGCGCGGGCCTCCTTTCCCAATAAAGAAAAGGCACGGCCGCGGGCGGCGTAAGCCAGCTCAGGCAAACAGCAACTCACAAGACTAGCCTGTGAGGCTGTATCCGATTGATGAAAGGACATGAGGACGACGGCAGTGTTCTTTGAAAAGGTGCGAAGCATTCCAACGGCTAGCGCTGGCGCTTTCGTACCAATCCTTAGAAAGGAGGTGATCCAGCCGCAGGTTCCCCTACGGCTACCTTGTTACGACTTCACCCCAGTCGCTGAACCCACCGTGGTTGGCTGCCTCCAGTAAACTGGTTAGCGCACCACCTTCGGGTGAATCCAACTCCCATGGTGTGACGGGCGGTGTGTACAAGGCCTGGGAACGTATTCACCGCGGCATGCTGATCCGCGATTACTAGCGATTCCGCCTTCATGCTCTCGAGTTGCAGAGAACAATCCGAACTGAGATATCTTTTGGAGATTAGCTAACCCTCGCGGGATCGCTGCTCACTGTAGATACCATTGTAGCACGTGTGTAGCCCAGCCTGTAAGGGCCATGAGGACTTGACGTCATCCCCACCTTCCTCCGGCTTATCACCGGCAGTTTCCTTAAAGTGCCCAACTAAATGATGGCAACTAAGGATGAGGGTTGCGCTCGTTGCGGGACTTAACCCAACATCTCACGACACGAGCTGACGACAGCCATGCAGCACCTGTCACT
>DATNRH010000120.1 GCA_036703605.1 Candidatus Obscuribacterales bacterium
GCGATCCCTAGCCCTAGACGGCAGATTTGAGATCAGCAGTGCTCCTCAGCAAGGATGCTGTATTACCGTTCAGATTCCCTACGGTCTACCCGAGCAAGGAGAATCTTCAGAGGCTAGAGGAAGATGATCATGTGAGAATCGTTGCTACCCCTTTAGATCCACCATGAACAAAATTTGCATTCTCTTAGCTGATGATCAACCCTTACTGCGCCAAGGACTCAAGGTCTTGCTGGAGCTAGAACCCGATCTAACCATTGTGGGCGAAGCCTCAACAGGGCAGGCAGCCGTACAGCAGGCCCTACATCTAAAACCGGATGTGGTGCTCATGGATATTCGTATGCCCGTGATGGATGGCGTGGCAGCAACAGCACAGATCCACCACCAGCTCCCTACAACCAAAGTTCTGGTCTTGACGACCTTTGATAACGATGAATATGTCACCGCAGCCATCCAAAACGGAGCGGTGGGCTATTTGCTGAAAGACACGCCATCGGAGGAGTTGGCGATCGCCATTCGAGCTATCCATAAAGGCTATAGCCAGTTTAGTCCCGGCATTCTGCAAAAAATGATGGCCGATCTGGCGCATCCTACATCCACCACCCCAGATTTACCCCCAGGTTTTCAAGATCTCACCCACCGAGAGCGGGATGTGTTGCGACTAATTGCCCAAGGTGCAAACAACCGAGAGATTGCTCAACAGCTTTATATTTCAGAAGGGACGGTCAAAAATCACGTCACCCACATCCTGTCACGCCTAGAACTCCGCGATCGCACCCAAGCTGCCCTCTTTGCCCAATCAGTTTTAGATCGCCTCACGGATGAACCAGAATAAGTTTGGGCAGTCTGGTTGCAATCTATCCTAGAAGTAAACCTTCAAACAGCTCCAAGGTTTCTACGATGCCCTACCCCGAGCTGGCTATGGCTACAGCAAGAACACTGGAATCGCATCCTCAGAGATTAGCAGCAGCGATCGCAAAAAAATACCCGGCTGACCACTCCAAAGAGACGATCAGCCGAGTATTCAGATTAATCATGTCGCAGATAGACGAGCAAGGATGGAAGAGCGATCGCTCTCTTAGATGCCATCCCTTCTAGCTACAGCTTATTCTTCAACAGCAAGAGCAGGCTCTTCTTCTACCACAGCCGCAGGTTCAGCATCCACATCTTCCTCGACAGGTTCTTCTGCACTAGGTTGCCCCAGACCCATCACCTGTTCCCGGTAGCGAGCCGCCATCTCTTCAGCCTTGTCATAGACGAGAGATGGGTTCTTCACCATATCACCGGGATCCGGTTCAAGCTGCTTGGTGGACAGAGAAATCCGACCGCGCTCAGCATCTAGGTCAATAATCATGACCTTAATTTCATCGTTCACATTAAAGACACTATGAGGAGTATCGATGTGATCGTGGGAAATCTCAGAGATGTGGAGTAGTCCGCTGACACCGCCAATGTCGATAAAGGCTCCGTAGGGTTTCAAGCCACGAACTGTACCGATGACAACTTCACCAACCTCTAGGCGATTCATCTTGCGCTCAACCAAGGCGCGACGATGACTCAGCACAAGGCGGTTACGATCTTCATCAACCTCTAAGAACTTCAGCGGCAATTCTTCCGCCACCAAATCTTCCTTCGGCTTACGAGTGCTGATGTGAGAGCCTGGAATAAATCCGCGCAGACCTTCGATGCGAACCAGCGCACCCCCTCGGTTGGTTGCAAAGACACTGGAGCGCACTGTGGCATCTTCCGCTTGAAGCTGACGAACCCGCTCCCAGGCTCGCATGTATTCAATACGTCGGATCGACAGTGTTAGCTGACCATCTTCATTTTCATCCGTCAAAATGAAGAATTCGCGAGTTTCATTCGATTGCAACACCTCTTCAGGGGTTTCAATACGATTGATTGACATCTCTTGAATCGGAATATAGGCCGCTGTTTTAGCACCAATGTCAATCAGAGCACCTCTTGGCTCTAGGCTGAAAACCGTTCCAGCCACAATATCGCCGGGGCTGAAATGATAGTCATACTTATCAAGGAGTGCCGCAAAATCTTCGTGTGTAAAACCGATATCTGGTGTTTTCTGATTGACCATGCTAGTTTTATCCCAGTGTTTTTCTCCGTAAACGATAGGGTCAAAGTCTTGAACAGTGCATCCACGGTTTGCCGTCCTTGCATTCGTTTCATACAAGGTCATGGCCAAGACAGACATTCAGTCTAGTGAGCAACCCAGCCCTAGGAAGACTATGATAACTCACTGGACTGCAATCGCGAAACTGATTTTCCAAATCTCATCCAGTTGTTAGCCAAATGCGTGCGATCGTTACAGGTACGCTTTTCCCTATCCAAGCTAAACGTATAGCAATTCTGGACTAAGTTGGTACCAAGCTTGGTGATCATCGGAAGCAATTTGCTCAATCAGGCTAGCAAGACGAAGAGCTTTGAGAGCTTGTTGTCCACCCACCGAGGGCTGATCGCCGCCGCGCACACAGGTGACAAAATGTTCTAGCTCGGCATGGAGCGGCTCTATATTGCTGGTATGAACTTTCTCAATTAAGCCATCTTGCCGATAAAGCACCTGACCGTAGTCCGTGGAGCAATTAGCCGTAGTCTGCCGATGAATGAGGATGGCATTGTTGAGAAAATCGGCCTCGGTGAGGGAGTGCTGGCAGTGGGCGGCAATCTGACGAATCTTGCGGTGGGTGACTTTGCTGGCTGTGAGGGTGGCAACGACGCCATTGGCAAAGCCAAGGGTGGCAGTGACATAGTCCAAGTGGTGAGAGCTGGTAGTGCGGCTACCGGTTGCCGTGAGTTTTTCCACCGGAGCCCCAGCTAGTTCTAGTAAGAGATCGATGTCGTGAATCATCAGATCGAGCACCACCGAGACATCATTGGCTCGATGGGAATAGGGACTCATGCGATGGGCTTCTAGCGCCAAAATTTTGTCGGTTTTTAGAACCTTGCTGAGTTCTTGAAAGGCAGGGTTAAACCGTTCAATATGTCCCACTTGCAGGATTGCCCGGGCTGCTGCTGCTGCATTGACTAAGGATTCGGCCTCAGCAATGTTGGCGGCAATCGGTTTTTCAATCAGCACATGCACCCCTGCTTGGAGGCAGGCCATGCCCACTGCATGGTGTAAACGGGTGGGAACGGCGATACAAACCGCATCCACATGTTCTAATAGGTCTTGATAATGCTCAAAAAAACGTACCCGGTATTTACTGGCAGTATCAATGCCGCGCTCGACATCAATGTCTGAAATCCCCGCTAGCTTCACATCTTTCAATAAGCTGAGCACACGGGTGTGGTGTTGCCCCATGTTTCCAACCCCGATCACACCAACCCTGATGGGCTCAGCGGATTGCCCTCGTTGTGGCGACGCGGATTCATAGCAAAGGGAGCCATTGGCTGTAGGGTCTTGCACTCCTGTCTTCTCCTAGGGCATTGGGGTCAAGGGCGATCGCACAAGTCAGGGGCAGCTCACAACAAGGAGTAAGTCTAGAGTCTTACGATGGGGTTTCGGGTGTGGGCAGAGGGTCAAGGAGGATGACCAGAGCCCGAGGCAAGCCGCCACTCCATGGTATGGACTGGCATTGACCTTACGTATGAATGACCGCTGATTGTATCGATGCTTCCCTCAGATATTATCACGGGGCTTTAGGGAGTGAAGATTTGCCGCAATCCCAAATGTCTACCTTGAGACGATGGGCTCAACTCCGCCCAGATGGGATGGGACAGGCGATCACTGCCTTGATTATGGAAGAAGCGATCGCCCTCTGTTGAAAACCGTGTGGCAGTCCCAAAATCGTCCTAGGGGAGCCACCCGGGAGTAATCTAGAACACATTCGTTCCTAAGACAAGAGACGGGCAGGGGAGCAGGAGCGATCGCGGCTAGACCGTTCAATATTTTTGCGCAGCACCCCCAGCAAGGTAGACACCACCACACAGCGCCTCATGCGACTACCATCCTGACGCATCAGGGTTAGACGTCCCAATTGTCCATTTACATTCCCTTTGTGGTTAAACTGCACCCGGTAGACCCCTTGGCTGCGCAGCAGAGTGGTGCGGGTGGGGTCGATCGCCACTTGAGATGACAGGGGCTGCCACTGGGCTTGAGCTGGCAAGGTGCGAATGGGATGCACCGCTGCTTGCACGGTACCATTCACTTCACGAAAACTAGCCTGCCAGCGTCCTCGGTTGCGCGTGGCTTCCTGCTGAGCTTGGCGCATCATCAAAAACGCTTGATCCTGAGACTTGGCGAGCACTAGATTTTGCTGAAAGGCTACCCAACTGGGGAGAGCGATCGCGGACACCAAGCCCATGACAAGTAGAATCACCATGATTTCTAACAGGGTAAAGCCTTGGTTGGTAGACAGTCGTGATGATGGCCGACCGGTCTGAGCAAGACGGCGGCGATTAGGTCGATAAAGCATGAGGTAGATGCAGTCCTGAGCGATAAAAGATTGCTCTGATTGTCTACAACACACCTACCCTTGAGCCTCTTGGAAAAAACGGAATCTGTTCCCCAGCACAGCCAACTTACTGAGAAATATTCAGCACATACAAGCTTGACATTTTCTCCGCATTAACCGTTTATCCGGCTATGGAATCGCAACCGTTTCGACTAACCGCTGAATAATGGCCTTGGCATGACGACCACTGGTGGGGATCAGGCGATGGGCTAGCACGTAGGGAGCCAAAAGCTTCACATCATCAGGGGTAGCGTAGTCTCGTCCATCCAAATAGGCTAGGGTCTGCGCCGTCCGATGGAGCGCCACACTACCACGGGGGCTCACCCCAAGACGAATTTCTTCATCTTGGCGCGTGGCCCGGACGAGTTCCAAAATATACTTCTGCAACGGCAGCTCTACTCGCACTTGCTGACAGAGCGATCGCAACTCCTCAATCTCCGCCAGCGAGAAGCAGGGGCGCAGGTCATCCAAAGTTTTACCCCCCTGAAGACGCTGCAGCATCTGGAGTTCTTCATCTTCGTCAGGATACCCCAAACTCAGAGACACCATAAAGCGATCCATCTGGGCCTCGGGCAGCGGAAATGTGCCCTGATATTCCACGGGGTTTTGGGTGGCGATCACAAAAAAT
>DATNRH010000121.1 GCA_036703605.1 Candidatus Obscuribacterales bacterium
TATCCTAAGGTATGTCCCATCCTCCTATAAACTGGACCGCATCAGGCTGACCCAAACGCCGATGCTCTTGTGACCCTGCTGAGGACACCTCTCAGCCCAGTCCCAACGCCTTCGACCACCCAGCCCAGCGCGGGACTGGTCCAAGGCAAACCCTCAAACCAACCATCCCAAACCCAGCCGGGAGCCATCCGCTTCCGGTCCCTTCGTATGCACAAAGGAAATCCCATGTACGAAGACTAAACGCGCCACTATTGGCTTGGCTGCATCCAGCCGGTATGACGATCCACGTTCAGTCGCTGTACGAGCGACCCATCTTTCGTGACAATTTCGGCAGTGATGGTATCTGCGTCCTGTTCCGCGATATTACCAATTTTGATGTTTGGGTTGTTCATCCCGCGAAGTCTATACTCCATCATACGCCTTACATCGTCTGCATCGAGGTCCTCTCTCAGTGACTGCATTGTGCCGGGACCGAAATTGCCCTGTCGGTTGAAGTCGGGGGGCATCATGTAACCTTGGCCCATCATGTGACCCGGATCCATCGTGTAGCCTTGACCCATCATGTGACCCGGACCCATCATGTAGCCTTGACCCATCATGTGATCTTGGTGCCACTCATTATGCCATCCATTCGAACGGTGAACATCGTGAGCCAGAGCAGAGCCTGAAGGCGACAATGCTGTTAGACATGCAATCCCCAGAATTTTGAACAGCGGCTTCAGTAACATCGTTTCCCCCCAAGAACATTTCTATGCATACAAACAAGGGAAGCGTACGGAACGGCAGCTATTTCAAATTGACATATGTCAAAATTGAAGTCGGGTAGTGGTGGGCGCTTGATTTTTTACTGCTTTGGCTGACTACGTCGGTAAATCTCGCTTTTGCCAACGGCAGCTTTGTCCGCACTGCTGACCTACATCAGCAAAACCTGAACAAATGCTCACCGCCACCGACCACATATCCCTTCGGCAATCATCACCCGCCCAACATCATCGCCACCTGCCAACCGGCACTGACCTACCTCCCGGTCATAAGATTTGCGCCCGCTCAACGTACAAGTCACCTGTCCTGTGCTCACAAGCTGGCGCATCCTTCTCGTAGCGCTGTCCCCTGCCATCGTGCCGCTCTCAGCACAATCGAGGTTTGCCAACCTGACAGCCACGCCAGAGACCTCAATCGTATCGCCATCCCGTACATGGCTCACGGGACCGGAGAGGGTTTTGCCAGACCGAGAAGTCGTGCCCTGTTGCCTAGCACCGCCCCAAGCATCGCCTCCCCGAAGGATCGTTGGCTTGGTTTGCTCTTGGGATCGCAGGTCAGTCAGGAAGGTCTTTGACGGGTCAGAGCTGATCAAAAGGGCGATGCCTCCGACTATCAGAAGCGCCGGAATGATACCCCTCAAAGACCTCTTGAAGGTCCTTCGGGCCTTGGCTCTTTGGTAGTTGATCTGGTTGCCTTTGCGCATACTGAGATGATGGCAGGCGGATGGGGTGAAAGTTGGGCGCGAAGAGGTCGATTTACCGTCGGTTCAGTGCGGTCCCGCATCACCAAGCCTTACCCTCCTCGGTGTAGAAAGATCACTTCAGCCAGCGGCTATCCGGCTGTTGCGAAGGTAGAAGAACGCCTATGAAAATCTGTGATGGCA
>DATNRH010000122.1 GCA_036703605.1 Candidatus Obscuribacterales bacterium
GATCCAAGGGGCGATCGCTCCAGAAGTAGGTGGACTCAATACAATGGAGATGCTGGGTTTCGACGAAGCTCAACCCCCGTCTTGTCAAGAATCAGAGCCTTAAGCGACGTCAAAATGCTTGCTAATCGTTACATCCTCCCACTTAGCAATAGTCAATAGAAACTTCCTTTTGATGCTGGCGCAGAAATTGCACCAAGTCTTCAATTAAACTACGACGAATAGAAATATTTTTAGGCAAGAGTGGGTTTTGATAGAATTCATTAATTTGTTGTCCTACCAAGAATAGAATAGAATCCGCTTGCAAAATTTCCTGCGCTAATAAATAGGCTCCGTTATTGTCAAACTTGAGTCGAGTGATGTCACAGTGACAGGCTTTGATATATTCAGTGGCTTTGGAAAGAGTCAAAATGCCTTCTGTGACCAAATCAATACAGCTGAGAAGACCAATGGGCGGTAGCTCTTTACGAATGGTAGATAAGTCCATGTCGATGGTTTCACCCAAATAGGTAGCGACGATATTGCCGGTGGTGCCACCACAAATCACCTTGCGTCCCTCAAAGCTAAGCAAGCGGTTAACGTAGTCTTCATCGCGCTCTTCATCCAAGGGTGGGCCGGTGAAGATCATCAGGGGATTACGACGACGGACATAGATGCCGACAAAGGATGCATCATCGCCGATTTCCCCTTGATAAAGAGAGTAGGTTTTTTCAATGACGTCGTGGACAATGGTGCGGGCGGTGCGCGGCTTTTGGTCTAGCACCTGTTCAATATGAGTGGTGATATTATCCCAACCCCAGCCAAAGTTGAGCGCTACGCCCATACCGGCATAAAGCACGCCGTCACTGATGGCTCCCAAAAAATCACCTCGCTCTAGGGTGCCCTCAGATAAGGAAATTTTGCGCCCTAGGATTTCCTCCATGTGGGTTTGGAGTTCCATGCGCTGTCCGTTGCGAATATAGATGACGGCAGGATTATCAAAGTTGATGACGGTAAAGCTGTTGGTCTCGCAGTTAACCTGGATGATGGTAAAGGTTGAGTAGGCAATATTTCTTACTTGACAGATGGGTAAGGTGGCAATGATGGTTTTCAGTACCTCTTCTAGGGGCACCTCCGCCGTCAGCATGGTCAGCAGGATTTCCGTCGTCAGGGTGGCGAGAATATTGGCCTTGACACCGCTCCCTAGTCCATCAGACAGCACAATCGTGGCGGCTTTATCGGTTTTTAGAAACTTTACCTTGTCGCCACATAGCTCTTCACCTTTTTTGTTCAGGCTGAAGGGATAGATATCGAGGACGTTATCAACGGTCATGCCCTATCCTATTGTGCGATCGCCCCTAAAGAACCTCTTTTTCCAGCATCTGAATAATTTTCAGCAGGCTCACCTTCGTTTCCGCTGTGGTTTCTCCCAGTAATCCAGCAATTTCCTGCACCACCTTCATTTGATGATCAACGACTTCATTAACTTTGCGAATCGTATCTCGCTTCAGCTTTTGCAACTCGTGCCGCTGGCTTAGTTCGTGGCTGAAATCTACCATAATGCAGGCGATCACCCCTTCTTCCTCAATCGAAAAAACCACCTGCTTCACAAATAGATTATAGGAAGGATATTCCCGAGTCTGACGTACAACCATATCCTTGTCCCAGGCTTGCTGAAAATCGTCCATGCTATCTAGGATAGTAGAGGCAGGCTGTCCGATGATGTCGTCGCCATTCACCTGGAACATGGTGCAGAAAGCAGGGTTCACCAGTTTGACGTAGAAATTGGCGTCCACCACAATTAAACCGTTGGGATCATAGTCCCACAGCAGTCGCCAGAGATGATTGGAATGGGGGTCAGACATGATAGTCTCTGGTGGATAATTTTGAGGAATGGTACGTCATCAATTGAGTCAGCGTCTTTGGTTGGCAGCACTTAACCCAACCCGCAGGTTAGGAAAGATATGAGACCTAGGGCGATCGCGCCAGGGTTTCCTGAATTTCCGGCAGAATATCTTGGGTGAAGATGGTTTCTACGTTTTGAGGGCTAATGTCTAAAAAGCAGCGATCGCCCAGCTTCATGACAATGCCATGGCTACAGGTTTCTAGGCAGAAGGATCCTTTGAGTTCGACAACGCTTTCAAGCTCATGGGTTTGGATTAAGGACTGCAGCTTGGGTAAAACTTCATAGACCCCTAGCTGGTGACAGGCGGATCCCATGCAGAGAAATAAGTTTTCCTTGGTCATCATTCACCTCGCTGTCTCCTAGGAGCTGCCGTTCGATCATAGAACATGACATGAACATTATCTAATCGCGAAACACCTCCTGAATCACGTGACCATCGGAGCCCAGAAGCTGCACATGGAGGGGCATCTGTCCGGCAGCGTGGGTGGAGCAAGATAGACAGGGATCGAAGCAGCGGATGCCGGCTTCCACACGGTTGAGGAATCCTTCGGGAATATCTGAGTTATGAATATAGTGTTTGGCAATTTGCGCCACGGTTTTATTCATAGCTAAGTTATTTTGCCCGGTGGCAATAATCAGATTCACCTTTTGAATTAGACCATGTTCATCGACCTTATAGTGGTGG
Organism: Candidatus Obscuribacterales bacterium; assembly: GCA_036703605.1. Classification (NCBI taxonomy): domain Bacteria; kingdom Bacillati; phylum Candidatus Melainabacteria; order Candidatus Obscuribacterales; species Candidatus Obscuribacterales bacterium. The sequence goes on from DATNRH010000122.1 coordinate 2,568, forward strand.
AATAGAGTACCTCGGGGAGCTTCGCTGACGCCGATCGCTTCCAGTTCATTCACCCCACCCTCGGCACGAACACGGGTGGAGACAATATCAGGATCGTTGACGAGATCTTGGATATGTTCCAAACAGGCTAGGATTTCAATCAGGCGAGCATAGTGGTAGAGGAACGACGAGGTAGGTACGCCACCGGCGCGATCGCGGAATTCTTTCAGTTCCTGATCGGCTTTAGGGGTGCCGATGTAGCGGCAGACGTTGAGCCGTGCCAGGGGCCCCACTCGATAGATGCCGGCGGGATAGCCCAAGGGTTTGTAATAGGGGAATTTCAGGTACGACCATTTTTCCACCGCTTCACCAAGGAAGCTAGCGTAGTCGTCTTCGCTGAGACCATCGGCAATCACGGAGCCGTTGCTATCGACAAAGCGTAGATGACCACCGTAGTGATCCCACTTACCATCTTCGCCGACCAGTCCCATAAATAAGGAGGGAAATTCGCCAAAAATGCCGATCTCATCCTTCAGTTGCTGATCGATCAAGGTTTTGAAGAGGTTCAGCGCGGTGGTGATTGTTTCAAAGGATTCTGGGAGGCGATCGCGAATCCAGGTACGTCCCTCTTCCGATAGGGGCGATCGCACCCCGCCGGGTACCGCCCAAGCGGCATGGATTTTGCGTGCCCCCAGCAGTTCGATAATCGTTTGCCCAAACTGACGCAGACGAATACCGGCCCGCGCTAGATCTGGGTCGGCAGCAATCAGACCAAAGACATTGCGCTTAGCTGGGTCGCTATCCCAACCCAGCAGAAAATCAGGACTGCTGAGGTGGAAGAACGATAGGGCATGGGACTGGGTGATCTGAGCTAGGTTCATCATCCGCCGCAGCTTTTCCGCCGCCACGGGAATTTTCACGGCTAGGATCTTATCGCCGGTTTTGGCAGCGGCCAGTAGGTGGCTGACAGGACAGATGCCGCAGATGCGCGCCGTAATGCCGGCCATTTCTGTAAAGGGTCGTCCCTCACAGAATTTTTCAAAGCCTCTATATTCCACCACGTGAAACCGAGCGTCATCTACTTCCCCCGCATCGTTAAGGAAAATAGATATCTTGGCATGGCCCTCAATGCGAGTGACCGGATCAATGACAACTGTTTTGGACATTCTTTCTCTCCCAATCTCTTTGTACGCGATCGACGTAATCGACGCATCGCTTCGATATCGCAGTCCTAGCCAAACTTAATCATCGATCGCCCTTCCATCACCGGCATCTCGCCCTTCAGCAACGGTTCTAGGGTCGCCCGAATGCGATCGGCAGAGGGGGGGCAGCCGGGCATAAAGATATCCACCGGCACTACCTCATGGACTGGAACAACTCGGTCGAGTAATTCCGGCACAATCCCCGGTTCATCGGGTAATTGGGGCGTCACGTCGCCTAGTTCCAGATAGGCCCGCTTGAGGACAGCACTAGAACTCCCCAGCATATTGCGCATGGCAGGTACGTTAGCCGTCACAGCGCAGTCGCCAAAGGAAATCAGCAGTTTAGTTTTACGCCGCACGTCGTAGATTAGCTCTAGGTTCTCCTGGTTGGCGATCGCTCCTTCCACCAGGCAGACATCCACTCCATCAGGATAGGTTTTGAGATCACAGCCCACGGGGCTAAATACCACATCAACGGCGGCAGCTAGATCAATGAGCCATTCGTCAAGATCGAGAAATGACATATGGCAGCCAGAACAGCCCGCCAGCCAAACTGTGGCAAATTTTATCTTGTCCATTTTTGTTGCTCCCGTGCAGTCACCAAAAACTCTAACTTAGCGCGATCGCCTATCTTTTCTGCCGTGGTATCGCCCTTGCGGAAAATGGCTCCCGTGGGGCAGGCATCAACACATTTACCGCAGGAGGTACAGGCATCTACCTCGCCCCAGGGTTGATTTAACCCCGACACAATGTAGCAAGCCGCGCCCCGCTGGGCCACATCCCATACATGGGCTCCTTCCACTTCATCGCAGACCCGGACGCAGCGCGTACAGAGGATACAGCGGTTGTGGTCAATACCAAACTGTTTGTGGGAAATATCAACGCCGCGATCAGGAAAGCGATAGGTAAACCGGGAGTGATCCATGCCCACCTGCACCGCCACATCCTGCAATTCACAGTTGTTATTGGCAACACAGACCGAGCATACATGGTTGCCTTCGGCAAACAGCAGCTCCACGGTCATGCGGCGATAGGTCTGGAGTTTTTCCGTATTGGTTTGAATATCCATTCCCTCCGCCACTTCCGTGACACAGGCAGGCAGTAACTTATTGATGCCCTTCACTTCGACAAGACAAAGGCGACAAGCTCCCACATCCGATACGCCCTCTAGATGACAGAGGGTGGGAATGGGCACCCCTGCCTCCTTGGCAGCCTGCAGAATCGTTGCGCCTTCTTCAATGGCGATCGCTGTTCCGTCAATGGTTAATGTTTTTACAGACATGGATGTTCCTCACTGGCAACTGGCGCTCATGGTCATCTCTGGGAATTAAGGGGATACAGAGGAGGCGATCGCATCGGACTGTACCGAATGCCCGTTCAAATAGGCTGGTGTTTGCAAGAGAGCATCATATTCTTCCTTGAAATAGCGCAGCGTACTAAGCACAGGGTTAGGAGCTGTCATCCCTAGCCCGCAGAGGCTGGTCTCTTTCACCATGTAGCACAAGGCCTCCATCGTATCTAGATCGGCCTGGGTGGCTTGGCGATTGACGAGCTTATTCAGCAATGCATAGAGTTGTACCGTACCGGTGCGACAGGGAACACATTTGCCACAGGTTTCCCCCCGACAAAATTCCATATAAAACCGGGCTACCTCCACCATGCTAGTTTCGTGATCCATGACCACCATCCCCCCCGACCCCATCATTGAGCCGACCTTCATCAGAGAATCGTAGTCCACTGGGGTATCGAGCAGCGTGGCTGGAATACAGCCGCCGGATGGGCCACCCGTTTGCACGGCCTTCACCATGCCATCGGGTACCCCACCGCCCATCTCTTCCACAATCTCCCGCAGCGTGATGCCCATGGGCACCTCAATCAAGCCGTTATTGCGGATTTTGCCGGTGAGGGCAAAGATCTTGGTGCCCTTACTGGTTTCTGTCCCAATGCCGGCATACCAATCTGCGCCGCCTTTAATGATCGCACTGATATTGGCTAAGGTTTCCACATTGTTAATCAGGGTTGGACAGTGCCATAGCCCCGACTCTGCCGGATAGGGTGGGCGCGGGCGCGGATTGCCCCTGGCTCCTTCAATGGAATGGATCAGCGCCGTTTCTTCACCGCAGACAAAGGCTCCAGCTCCAATGCGAATGTCGATCTTAAAGTCAAAGGCAGAGTCAAAGATCTGGCTGCCTAGGAGACCATATTTCTTAGCCTGCTGAATAGCTTTCTGCAGCCGCTGGATTGCCAGGGGATATTCCGCCCGCACGTAGATATAGCCGTGGTTTG
>DATNRH010000123.1 GCA_036703605.1 Candidatus Obscuribacterales bacterium
GCTGGCCACTAAGCGTCCCCCTGGCTGCAGGCGATCGCCGCATACGGTCAAAATCTCGGACAACTGGGCCCCACCGCCACCGATAAAGATGCGATCGGGACGCGGTAGATCCTGCAGGGCCTCCGGCGCACTGCCGCCCACTACCGTCACATTAGCCACACCAAAGCGATCGCAGTTGGCTTGAATCAACGCCACGCCTGCGGCCGTCTTTTCAATGGCGATCACGCGAGCATCGGGCAGCAGCCGCGCCAGTTCGATGGACACAGAGCCGGTACCCGCCCCCACATCCCAAATGGTCAACCCCGGTCGGATCTGCAACAGGGCGATCGCCAACACCCGCACTTCCTGCTTGGTCAGCAGTCCCGGCTGATCCTCAAAGGTGTAGAAATCGCCATCGGCAATCCCCAGCAGCGGCGTGGTGGCCAGATTGGGACACGTTGCCTGCCGCTCCAGCACCACCACATTTGGCATGGGAAACTCGCGCTGCACGGCTTCATCCAGGGAACAGGTAGCGATCGCTTCATCAGGTGCCCCCAGACGACTACAGACATGCAGACGGTAGGACACGGGCAACCGCAAATCCGCAATCAACTGAGCGATCGCAGCGGGAGTATGGTCACCATCGGTGAGCAGGGCGATGGGGGTTTTGCTCTGCCGCAGGGCCCGATCGAGATGATCGGCACTACGACCATGGACACTGACCACCGTTGCCGACTGCCAGGGAATGCCTAGGCGATTAAAGGCCAACTGCACGGAACTCACGTGGGGCAAAAACACCACCTGCTGGCGATCGAGGGACTCCATTAACAGCCGACCCATGCCGAAGTAGAGCGGATCGCCGCTAGCCAGCAACACCAGCGATCGCTCCTGAAGGTGCTGACGTAATACCTCGATCCAATCCTGCACCGCACCAGTAAGGGGAATCTGCTCCGCTGGACAGTGGGCTACCAGGCTGAGATAGCTGGGATGGCCGACGATGCAGGTAGCGGTCAGCAGGTGCGATCGCGCCACATCCGACAGGCCTGCCACGCCGTCTAGCCCCATGCCAATTACATAGAGTTGATGTCGATTCGACTCCTGCACCGCTAGGGCACCTGCCAAACGCGATCGTGATAGTCGGCTTCCTGGGCGTAGGGGTCGGGAGCATCATGACCGTGGGCGTGACCGTGACCGTGACCGTGGGCATGGCCGTGCCCGTGATCGTGACCATGGGCGTGACCGTGATCGTGACCATGGTCATGGCTAGGCAGATCATCCTGTCCCAGACCCACCAACTGCTGACTCACCGCCCGCCGGAATTTGCAGGTCTCGCAGTTCATCATCACCTGACCCGTCTGGGCTTCCTGGGCCCGATCGCGCACCAGGTCAAACAAGATCGGATCTAAGCCAATTTCGGCAAGGGACTGAATCTGCACATCAGGGCGATGGCGTTGCTGACGCTCGGCAGTGTCTTGAATGCGCTTCACCAACACGCCGGTGAATAAAAAGTGGGGCAGCACTACCACCCGTTTGGGATTCCATGTCCAAACGCGGTCAAAGCCTGGATCTAAACGCGGGTGGGTGATGCCGCTAAAGCAAACTTCTAGCCCCTTAAAGCCACTGCCTTCCCATAGCAAACGCGCCAGTTTATAGACATCGCCATTGGCATCGGGGTCAGATGCGCCCCGGCCCACAAACAGCAGCACCGATTCCTCTCGGGGAATATTGCTTTGCTGATCGGCAACGGCTAAGCGATCGCGCCATAGGTCAATCAGCAGCGGCGAGACGCCAAAATGCCGACCGTAGTGAATCTTGATGCCGGGATGACGCTGGCGGGCAATGTCTAGCTCGTTGGTGACGTCGTATTTATTATGGCGGGCAGCAAACAGCAGCACCGGCAGCGCTGTCATTTCCCGATAGCCCTTTTCAACACAGAGATCGACCCCCGCCTGAATGGAGGGATCGGTTAATTCCAAAAAACAAGGAATCACCGGGCGGGACAGATCGCTGGCTTGAAAGGCGCTAGCAAAATCTAAAAACGTTTGGCGACCGTCGGCATCGCGGGTGCCGTGGCCAACCAAAAGTAACGGTTGTGGATCGGTCATGATGCTCCTTATCCCCGTGCGACGCAGGGAGGTTGTTAACTCGGTCATGACCCAAATCTGGCATTCTGGCTTCGGCGCAATGATCAAACCCTAAACCCGGACTAGCGCAGGGGTCTATCCAAGTTTTGTTAGGCGGCGATCGCGGCCTTTACAGTTGCGGCACAGCGCTGGACTTACACCAGCTTTCCCAGTTCAGGTCTAGACTCATTACTCTATCACCCTCCGCCCGGAAACCTATGCCCCCCAACCGCTTAATCCGGGGACAATCCCAGGCAGGAGCGATCGCCCTCAAAGAATTATTAACAAAATAGTTGCAAAATTTCACAAAACGTTACACAATAGATTCATAAATAAAAAGCACAACCGTAAAAGGCAAAGATTCATGAGAACTGGCAACATTGTGGACGACCAAGGCAAGCTCAACAACTTCGCGGTTGAGCCTCAGATGTATGTGGATGAAGTAGCACGCACCGGCTTCACCCCCTATGCTGAAATCCTTAATGGTCGGCTTGCAATGATTGGTTTTGTATCCATGCTCTTGTTTGAAGCCTTCGCAGGGCAAGGGTTGGTAAGCTGGTTTACCGGTCTATAGATCCCGCCGCTCCATCATGCTAGACCTCTGGTTCGTGGGGTATGACGAACTGGATTCCTTCAAAAGACAAGACGACAATACGAGTGAACGGGGAGCTACGGCTCCCTTTTTTTGATCTAAAACCGTTGACCTCAAACCGTTGCCGGCCCCAGCGATCGCTCCCCACATCTTCTACCCTGAAACCCCGGATTCAGATCCCCAGCCCTTGAATACAAAAGAGGCGATCGCCAGTGGATTGTTGTCCCTTGGGTAGGCTAGTCTATCGAGATGAGTTGTGATCTCTCGGCTTGGTTGATGGACACACCTTGAAGATCCTCACCCCAAACCCCTCTCCCAATTCGGTAGAAGGGCTTTGAAAGCAGCCGCACTTTTCTTAATCCCTTTCTATCCTTGTAGGAGCAGGGGCTGAAGAATCAGGAAAAACATGGGTCAGCCCATCAGCCTCTCGGCTGGAATCGCGGAACACTAGGACGTTCTAAACAGTCCACCTCTGAGCAGTCCACCATAACTGATGCATTGCAATCACTGATTGAAATCATTTACAGAAGACACCTATGCGTTGGCTTTTGACTCCTCTAGCTTTTAGCCGCCAAATCCGGCGCAGTCTCCTGCTTGCCCTAGCAGCGATCGCTTTGATCACCAGCAGTTTTATCGGTGTGCTCCAGCGGCCCAGCGTGGCCCAAAGTAGTGCTTACTGCCAGTTATCCGACAGCGACGTAGCGCAAAAAGAACAGCTCCGTCAGCTTGCCCTCCAAGGCGATCCCACGGCCCAGGATCAATACAAAACCCTGATGGGCCAACATGCCCAACAGCTTCGGGACTGCCGCAGTCGCACCTGGCCCCAAGAACAAGCCCTATGGGTGCGGCTCTATCCCTGTGATGCCCAGCCGGGAGCCATGGATCTCCTGATGGATGAGGTGGTGAACAAGGGATATAACCGTGTCTATGTGGAAGCGTTGTACAACGGTCAGATCTTGCTGCCGCTGGCTACCAATACAACCCCTTGGCCGTCGGTGATTCGCACGCCAGGCTACGAAACGACGGATCTGCTCGCAGAGGCGATCGCTAAGGGCCGGGAACGGGGACTCACGGTCTATGCCTGGGTGTTCACGATGAATTTTGGCTATACCTATGGGCAACGCAGCGATCGCCAATCGGTGTTGGCCTATAACGGTCGTGGACAAACCAGCCTCACGGCTCGCTCCCAGGCCGGTCTCAATTCCGAGGGAGGCAGTGGGGAAGAAGTCTTCATCGATCCCTACAACATGACGGCCAAGCAAGATTTCTACGCAGCCGTGGATGCGATCGCCCAGCGCCGCCCCGACGGCATTCTGTTTGACTATATTCGCTACCCTCGGGGCTCCGGCACAGATTCTGTCGCTGATGAGGTGCAAGATTTATGGATCTATGGCTCAGCCTCGCAGCAAACCCTACTGCAGCGGGCATCGAACCAACGCGGGCAGGATCTGATCCGCCGATTTCTAGCCCAAGGCTATCTCACCAATGGCGATATCGACGCTGTCAAAAGCCTCCATCCCCAGGAAACAGAGCCCCTTTGGCAAGGGCGGATTCCCTCGGCTAGCATCGCCAATACCCCCAGCGATCGCTTACGTCCCATGCTGCAGCAAGAGCTGTGGTACCTAAGTGTTGCCCATGCCATGCAAGGCGTGATTGATTTTCTGGCCGTGGGCACCCTGGCCAGCGATCGCTACAATCTACCCGGTGGTGCCGTCTTCTTTCCAGATGGCAACCAAACCGTCGGGCGCAGTGGCTACGATTCTCGCCTGCAGCCCTGGGATCGTTTCCCTGCTAGCCTAGAATGGCATCCCATGTCCTACGCCACCTGCGGCAACAGTGCCTGCATTACCAACCAAGTTCTCCGGGTCGTAAGCCAAGCGCCAGCGGGCACTCAAGTCAAGCCAGTGCTAGCGGGTCTCTGGGGTAGCTCTATCAGCAATCGCCCGTCCCTGGAAGTACAAATGCAGGCCATTCGCCAAGCCGCCCCCCGCGTGAATGCCGTTAGCCACTTTGCCTACTCTTGGCAAGAACCCAACCGCGATCGCGATCGCAAATTTTGTCAACTGCGTTAGCGGGCCGGGCGCGTAGGCTGTAGACGATGATGATCTACCGGCAACGGGAAAGCCCGCTGAGCAATTTGACCAAACTGCTCGATAGGGCGTCGTCGCACTTCTTGAACCTGATTAATTTCAAAAATCAGTCGGAAGGGCTGATCCATTTCCCGCTCTACAAAGTCTTCCAGCAGCTTGACTTGATTGGGGGTTAACGGTTCTGAGGCAATCACGACTAAGCGCACCTCCGGCGGTGAACTCAACCAGTTAGTATCCAACGACAATAATTGGGTGCGCTGAAAGGTAATCGTGCGATCGAGCAATGCCCGCTGCAAACTGTATTCTAGGTTGACTTGCTGCACCAAACGAGCCAAGGTAATACCCAAGGGCAACAGCAACACCCCTGTTAAAGCCATCGCTATCCCCAGCCCCCGCCGTGCCCGCGCTAGGGGAATATAGCCGGCAATCAAAAAGGCCACCATACAAGCTAGGGTAATCCCTAATAAATTCGTTAGGTACAGCAGCGATGCCCCCAAGCTCAGTTGCCAATTGCCTTGGGCCAACCCCAGACCAATCACACAAACCGGCGGCATCAAGGCCACAGCGATCGCGGTTCCAGCAAGAGCATTGGACACCTTCGGCTGCACCTTAGCAAAACCACTGATGCCCCCTGCCGCTACTGCAATGCCAAGATCAAGCAAGGTGGGTTGCGATCGCGCCAGCACCTCACTGCTATATTCCGGCAAGTTCATCATAAATCCGAGGATGGCCGCCAGCCCAACCCCAATGGCCGTACCTACGACCACCGACACCATTCCCCGACGAAACAGATCGAGGTCTCCTTCTAGGGCCGCAAAGGCCATAGCGCGAATGGGCAACATCAACGGCGCAATGATCATCGCGCCAATAATCACCGCCGCACTGTTGGATAGCAACCCAAAGGTGGCGATCGCACAGGAACCTACGCTCAGCACTACAAAATTGAGGTCGAGCCGCGATTCGTCTAGCAAACTTGCCTGAAAATGGCGCAGCTCTTGAGGCTTAATGCGCCGCCCCCAAAGATATTTCCGCCAAAACCGTTGAACCTTGACATACCAGGAGTGTGCCAAAACCTGACCTCCAGCGCCGCAGTGCTCCTACGGACTTCAGCCTAGCACAGAGGTTTGGGGCCCTCAGCGCTCCCAGAAAACGCAACAAAACCTAAACCAAACGTGCGTTAGACAGACTCAGCTTGAACGGTATCGGTCATTACCCAAAGGGTAAGCTGGAGGACGTAGCAATTGGCAAGCATTGAGCGACGTCGAAACGCTCCAATCCTTATAGGAAGAGGTTTGAGCGACGTCAAAAAGCGGTGGCTTTCATTGAATGGAGTCCACCTACTGAGTCGTAGGGTGCTGTTAGACGCAGCAATGCACCGTCTCGTAAGGCTTTGATGCGTTATGCGCTCCCTAAGATGTTCTACGCACAACATCATCGACCTCGGGTTAGGTAATCCCATGCATACAAAAATCGGGGCGGATTCCGTCCACCCCGACCCATGGTGACTCGCAGTTTAGGAGGTACCTAAGCGCGATTCTGGTTGCGATGTAAAGACGCCACCAAACGCTGGGCTTCAACAGCATCTAAACCATGGAGCAACTCCAGCAGTTCTTTCTGAATTCTCGTTCCTTGAGGAACTTCCGCTTCCTTCATTTCAGGATGGTAGTTTTGCAGAGCTGGATTTTCACCTTCAATCGTCATACAAACGCCGCCCTCACAGTTGAGCCCCAACTGATGCCAGTAGAGGGTGGGTACGGCCCGGCCCCGCTGAGCAATATGCTCATGGTTGAGAATGTCAGACTCCAGGTAGGCCTTGGGTGACTCATAGTATTTGGTCTGCCGCGCATAGGGAACCGTAAAGCAGCCAAACACCTTGCGGTATTCTTCGGAGTCCAAAATAGCGGTAATGACATGATGCACGCCTTGCTTCATCAAAATGTCGCAGTAGTCGCGAATTTCATCTTGATTGAGCGGTGCCCGTCCCATGAAATGCTTAAAACAGAGTTCCAAAAATTTCAGGTTGGCTGAACTGTAGTAAAAGGAATCAAGGTACACACGGGAATGGCCTAGTTCCTTCAAAAAGCGGCGCACGCCAATCTTATCGGATAGAAAATCACGCTCGACTTTGGCCATGGCCTTGCGTTCATAGCTGTAAGGAACCCGTTCTAAAACTTGGCGGTAAATCTGCATCAACGCAATTTCCCGCTCTTCCCGCGACGAACGACGGCTCACCGTAATTGGCTGAAATTCATTCATAACTCAAGTCTCCAAAATTCCTGAAACAGGCGATGCATCACGATTGAATGCTGACCCCATAGATCTGAATCAAGGCAGATCCCTCGTTGTGCATCAGATCAACTAGCTGGGTCAATGACATCTACTGATTGTTTGCTTGGGCAGCGATCGCCTTGAGCAAACCTTCAAACTGGAGCAATCAAAACCTTCGGCCTGTTTACGATGGGGGAATCGTTCACGGTTGCGAATGGCTAAGGCTGGCGGCGCTGCCCCCAGCCCTGCGTTGTTATGCGTGGGATTGGAGCGTAGAAATTACGCTATCCAAATAGGGACGAATCAAATCACTCTCTGCCGGTGGCAGGGTATGGTTCACAATATCTTGCAAATAACGATAGGCCGTGGAGCAATGGTGGGTGCGTCGATAGGCCAAAATAATCGTATCCAGCCACGACATCATTTGCTCGTTGAAAAACACCTCATCATCGCGCAAGATAGACAAAGCCGTATAGCGAAGAACTTCGCTCATGTCATACTGACAGCGCTTGCCATGATTCTTAATGATCTCTGGGTTAGACTGCGCCATTTTCTGCAGGGCTTGCAGCACCATCTTGGCACTACGTTCCCGCAGATGCTCATAGGCACTCACCCGATTGGCATAGCTTTGCAGATACGCTTCTAAAGGAGCAAGCTCGGCCGTATCAAGATAGCGTCCATCAGCCTCGATAATGCTCTTTTCCAGGGTTTGATTGATGGCGTACATGGCAAATATTGGGAAATGAGAGTACAGGGATAAATGAATCAACATCAAAGCCGTTCAACAACCATCGGGTCGATCGCGCCCATTGTATTGCTAACGTGCTGAAGTAAGCACCCCTCTCGATTGGCATAAACGCCAACGTCATCGTGACTAACCCAACCCCTGAGGATATTAGATGGTAGACTCTTAGCGCTGTTGCCTACCCGATCAGGTGATTGTTAGGAATTTAAACCATGACGAGCCTAGAAAACGACAGCGACTTAGATGCTCGGTCATGCGGGGTAGATGAGTGGAGCTATAGACAGGTGATGCAGTTATCCCAATCACAGACAATATCAAACGGAACAAGAACCAGGTGGTTGAACATCAAGGGGCGAGATGCTTCAACTATCCTGCCGAACCACCGCATCATTGGGAACGATACTGTGGTCGAGAACCAATGTTTGACTGCCCTATATTCAAGATTGCCCTAGTTGCTTCAATTGAGCATCAGTTCGATGTATTTCTCAACACTTCGGATAATTTGTAACATTGATCTGAGAGATTACCTGGATGCGATCGCTGTTGAGTCCCAGTATTTCGTGAGAGCCATCAGGGTTGATACCCAGAATGTTACAAATAGTGATAAACGGTTTGTTACAAAAACCTATGACCAAGCAGCACGTTTCTGTATATATTGATACCCATCTATTGGCCGCTGTGGATCGACTCACCCCAGATCGTGATATAGCCATTGAAGATGCCCTCGCAGCTTGGTGCGATCGCCAAATGAAAGCTCGGGCCCACAACTCCTTTGAGGCCCAGCGTCGCCGCCAAGATCAAGATGAAACAGGTTGGTTAGTGTGACTCTTTTAACAGATGCCTTTCAGTATGGAGTCATGAACTCCGATCGCTTGCTGTCAGCCCTGCAGGAGCACATGCTGCTGGTCTTGTTGCCCCTGGGCATTGGTATGGGGCTGGGGTTACCCCTAGGATTTTGGACGGCGCGATCGCCTTGGGCGTCGGTAGTGTTCATCAATGGGTTCAATGCCCTGCGGGTGATTCCTAGTTTGGCTATCCTTTTTCTAGCTATTCCCTACCTAGGGCTGAGTACGCAGTCTGCCATGCTGGCCCTGACAATTTTGGTGATCCCGCCGATTTTAATTAGCACCGACGCTGCCTTTCGCACCATTGATCCCGCCATTCGCGAAGCGGCCCGCGGCATGGGGATGCCAGATGCCCAAGTGCTCCGCCGCATTGAAATTCCCTTAGCTCTGCCAGTGGTGATTGCGGGCATCAAAACTGCAACGGTGGAAGCGATCGCTAGCGCCACCCTAGCTGCCTTCATTGGAGCCGGTGGTCTCGGCAGCTTCGTCGTCCTAGGCTTCGCCCTCTACGATAATTCGGTTCTCCTAGTAGGAGCCGTGCCGGTGGCGATTCTGTCCTTGGGGGCAGAGATCAGCTTCAGCGCCTTACAGCGATGGGTGCAGCCTCCTAGCCGCTCAGACGCCTAAGAGACGTCTAAGATAAGTGAGGCGCTGGAAGGGATATATGACCATAGACTACGATCTGGTGATTTTGGGGGGTAGTGCAGCCGGACGCAGCATGGCGCAACGGGCCGCGCAACGGGGCCTACGAGTTGCCCTGGTAGACGGCTGGCCCGAGGTGGATCGTCTACAGCAAACGGCTCAAGGTAGCCATGCTGCCTTAGTGCAGGCAGCTCGATTGGCCCAGCAGCAGGCGCAACAGGGATGGGCGATCGCGCCGCTTCTCACGCTCCGCGATCGACAGACATGGGGACAGCAACCGCCCTCCAGAGCCCTAGCTAGCCTGGCAGAAATGGGAGTAGATGTGGTGCCAGGCCCAGCAGAGTTTCGGCGACGACCGATGGCGGTGGTGGCGGGAGGACGGGCCCTGCGATCGCGGGCCTATAGCATTGCCACCGGCACGGAAGATGTGGTTCCCTCGATCCCCGGTATCGATGCCATGCCCTACACAACGGTGCGATCGCTCTGGCAGCAACCGCTACCCTCCACACCCATCCATTGGTTGATTGTTGGCCATCGCCCCCAAACCGTTGAATTAGCCCAAGCGCTGAACAGCCTTGGCCAATCCGTCACCCTCATCACCGCCCCACGCCTTCTGCCTGCTGAAGATCCCCAGATTGCGGCCTTAATGGCCGCCCAGCTAGAAGCTGAAGGAATCGAGATTGTCTTAGGTCATCCAGAGCAGGTTGATGGCCATGCCCAGGCTTGTCGCCTACAGGTCAACGGTCAGATCTACAAAGGTGATCGCCTCCTGGTCGATACCCAGCAACCCCAAGTGCGATCGCTCAACCTAGAGGCTGTCGGCGTACAGTGGACGCAGAACGGCATCATCACCAACTCCCACCTGCGCACCACCCATCCCCAGATTTATGCCCTCGGTGACGGGCTAGGCGGCTATGCCTTTCCCCCCATCGCCGAAGCTGAGGCCGACATTCTGCTGCACAACCTCTGCTATCCCGGCAAGCGCACCGTGCCCTACCACCAAATTCCTATCACGATCCAAACCAGCCCGACGATTACCCGCATTGGTCTGACCGAACCCCAAGCCCGGCAGCGGTACGGCGATGATCTTTGGGTGGGCATCAATCCCTTCCCTAGCGACGCCGATCGCACCATTGGGCAAACGACAAGCCTCGTGAAAGTGATCCTCAAGCCCGATGGCCAAATCATTGGCGTCCATAGCGTGGGCAACGGTGCCGATGTGGCCGCCCTAGCGATCGCCCTCCAGCATCACCATCGTTTTCAGCACCTAGCCCTATCGCCCTCAACGGCCCTAGGCGCGATCGCCCAAGCCTGGCAGAATCATTGCCGGGAGCGATCGCCGTGGTCTCGCCTCCAACCCACCTGGCTAGCGCTGAACCGGGCTTGGCAGCAGCCCTAACCCCAGTGTTGATGGTCTCCCTGGACATACTACAGCGTGTGACAAGTTGTTCATGGAGTTCGTTATAGTAGAAACGAGTGTATCCATGCTGCAATACATCGTCTCTCTTAAGGCATAAACCATGGCTGTTAACGTTGTGTACGAGTCCACCGATCATCGGGCAGCCCAAGATGTTGATGCGTTAAGGCAAGTCTTTGAGCATTTCACGGCCACCAGTTGCCCCCGAAGCTACAACTTTCACCTGCACACCACCTGCTCCGATGGACGGCTGAGTCCCAGGCAGGTAATCGATCAAGCGATCGCCCTTGGTCTAAAAGGTCTAGCCATCACCGATCACCATTCCGTTCGTGGATACGACCAAGCTCAAGCCTATTTGGCCCAGGTTGCGCCCGCCGATTCCCAGCCCCGACTGTGGACAGGGATGGAAATTAGTGCCGGTCTTTTGGACAACGAAGTCCATATTCTCTGCTACGGCTTTGAGCCCAGCCACACCGCCCTGAAGCCCTACCTGCAACAGAGAGCCCCTAGAGGACTGGACTACGAAGCCACCCAGGTGATTAACGCCGTGCATCAAGCAGGCGGGCTTGCCGTCTTGGCCCATCCGGATCGCTATCGGCGATCGCCCCAAGACCTGATCGACACCGCCGCCACCTTGGGCATCGACGGCGTTGAGGTGTTCTACGCCTACAACAATCCCAGCCCTTGGACACCCAGCCCCCGCCAAACTCGGCTGATCCAAGATCTGGCCAATCAGTATGGGTTGCTGAAAACCGGCGGTACAGACACCCACGGACTGAGCCTGTTGCAGCGGATCTAGACCCGTCCATGGCACAAAAATAACCCCCAGATGGTGCAAACCAGTCTGAGGGCATCTAAGCACATAATAAATAGACAACAGCTAGAGCAAGTTTAGATCGATTCATCCTGATTGTGTTGGGCTCAACCGGTCGGCGACCACACCCAGTCTCAAGACAACGATAGGTCAGGGGCAAGCGTTCCACCGCCATCACCCAAGCGGTCTCTCTATTGGAGACCACCACTTTGCAGCGTCATCAATCCAATAATGCCGATGCTGACCACCAGCAAAAGACCTGCTAATGAGAGGGACTGGCCTAGGTGATTTGAAGATTTCATACGTTATAAACCCTGTTTAATCAGGAATGTTATCGATTGTGTTTTGAGATTATCAGCGATCGCTTTTATCCCAAAGAAACGTAACGAATCCTTAGAAGAACCACACGGTTCTTCAAGAAGGCTGAAGTAACCAGTTCACTCAATATGTCTGCTTTGTTACATTATGGGGAGCGATCGCCCTCGTTTAGATGGCGCTGAAATCTTGCTAATCTCAAGCGTTCACGTTGGAGTCATCGACTCGGACATGCCCACAAAAAAGGCGGGCAGGGCCCGCCGGATGATCATCGACTCGTGAGTTTCTATTTAGTGAGTTGCGTCAGCACTTGGTTTGATCGCGCCACGAAGTCTTTCATACCATCCGCATCAAAGCCTTTCTGAGCCATCAGCGCTAGGTCATACACATGGTGGCAGAGCATATTGGCCAACTGCGCCGAGGGAGAATCACCCTCGCTGGTGACGATCGCCCCTTGCTGGAGCTTCAGCAGGTTGTCGATCAGCGGATGGGCGGTGTTCACCAACAGAATATGCTCATCGGGGAATTCCGCCGTTTTCTGTTCAAACATGGCCGTCATATCCCGCATCCGACGCATGGCCTCCGGCAGCAGCACCATGGCCGGCGGCGTTTTGGCATCATCAGACTTGAGCGCTTCGGTACGAATGGTCACCTTGGGCTTCTGCAAGGCCTGCTCAAATAGCTCCTTCACCACTTCACTGCGGGTTTTGTTGGTGCTGGGATCGACGATTTCCGCTTCTTTGTCCTTGTTCAGCAAGGAGTCATCTAGTTCCGCATCAACCCGAGAGAAGCTCAGGTCAGAATATTCCCGTTCCAGGAACCCGACAAAGTGGGTATCAATGAAGGAGTCGAAGAACAGCACCTCTAGCCCTTGGCTCTTGTGCAGTTCCACATAGGTGGACTGGGCTGCTGGATCGGTGCAGTAGAACACTCGATTCTCATGCTTCGCTTGGTTGCGCTCTAGGTAATCCTTGAGGGTGGTGTAGAACTGTCCTGCCCCATCCTTGGCAACCACTGGAGCATCACCGGCAGGAGCTTCCCACACATCACCTTCAGCCGTCTGTACCTCAACCGCCACGGATTCTGACGCTGGGTCAGGGCTGAGATCCGCCGTGGTGCGGTAGATGAGGATATCTTCAACTTGCTTCTTGAACTTGTCGTCGTTCAACGAGCCAAACTTGACGAAGGTGCCTAGGTCTTGCCAACAGCGCACATATTCCAGCAGGTCATCGCGATAGAGTTCCTTGAGGCGATCGCCCACCTTTTTGGCGATATAGTCGGCAATGCGCCGCACGGTGCGATCGTTTTGCAGGAAGCTACGGGAAACGTTGAGGGGAATATCCACACTGTCAATCACGCCGCGCAGGGGCAGCAGGAAGCGGGGAATCACCTCTTCGCAGTTGTCGCTGACAAACACTTGGTTGCAGAACAGCTTGATCTGGCTCTTGGTGATGTCTACATCGGGTTTGAGCTTGGGGAAGTAGAGAATCCCGTTGACCACAAAGGGATAGTCGGTATTCAAATGCACCCAGAGCAATGGCTCATCTTGGAAGGGATACAGATAGCGGTAGAACTCTAGGTAGTCTTCATCCGTGAGGTTGCTCGGCGATTCTTTCCAGGGTGCTTTTTGCTTGTTGATTTGCTCGTCGCCCAAGAGAATGGGCACCGGCATGAAGTCACAGTAGGTTTTCACCAACTGCTTAATGCGGTAGTCCTCTAGGTACTCCTTCTCCTCCTCCATTAAGTGCAGGGTGATGGTGGTGCCGCGATCGCTCCTAGTGGATTCGCTCAGTTCAAACTGGGTGCTGCCATCACAGGACCAATGCACCGCCTGGGCACCGTCTTGGTAGGACAGGGTATCAATTTCCACCTTCGAGGCCACCATGAAGGAGGAGTAGAAGCCTAGGCCAAAGTGGCCGATAATTTGCTGGTCGGTGGCATCTTTGTACTTCTGAACAAACTCCTCGGCACTGGAGAAGGCAACTTGGTTAATGTACTTCTTCACCTCATCGGCGGTCATACCGATGCCGGTATCGGTGACCGATAGGGTGTTGTTGTCTTTATCAATAGAAATCTGAATTTTGGGTTCGCTGATGTCCCCAGAATATTCGCCACGACGGGAGACCATGCTGAGCTTGCTGATGGCATCTACCGCGTTGGAAATAAGTTCGCGCAGAAAGATTTCGTGGTCAGAGTACAGCCATTTTTTGATAATTGGGAAAATATTCTCAGTATGGATACTGATGTTTCCCTGTTCCAGGATGGTGGTCATGGTTTCGTCAAAGTACTGTAAAAGAATAGGGAGGGTCAGCCTGGACATTCCGCGCCGTGGAAACAGCCAGGACAGCATCTAAGCCACAGAGTGACGGTTCAACCGGTCACAACCGTCGGCTTAACGCAGGGTTCAACGTTCAACAACGCAACTCGTTCAACTAGGTTCAACTATGTCTAATAGTGGGCGATCGCTCCCCCTCACGGTTAGATCCACCATAGCGGGATAGCCCTACCGGGCCGGATGCGGATTTCCCTACCCGCGACCGCATCACTCAGCGGCCACCGGTTCTGCCACGGCAACGTCTTTTTTACAGAAGGTTAAGCCCTGACTGCCAGCGTCTACCAGGATCGTGTCGCCCTCGGTAAAGGTTAAGTCTAGAATTTGGGTGGCCAAGGGATTTTCCAACTCCTTCTGCAGGGCCCGTTTTAGCGGTCGCGCCCCGTAGACCGGATCGTAGCCCACATCGGCAATATATTGCTCCGCTGCATTCGTGAGTTCGATGCTGAGCTTTTGATCGGCCAAGAGGCGATGAATGCGGCGCATCTGGATGCTGACAATTTTCCGCAGTTCCTTCAGGGTCAACGGATGGAACAGGATAATGTCATCCACCCGGTTGAGAAACTCAGGACGGAAGTGCGATCGCAATGCCTGTAGCACGCGCGATCGCATCTCGTCATACTTCTCATCATCCCCAGATACATCCAGAATGTATTGGGAACCAATGTTGCTGGTCATGACAATCACGGTGTTGCAGAAATCCACCGATCGCCCCTGGGAGTCGGTCACCTGCCCGTCGTCCAGCACCTGCAGCAAAATGTTGAACACATCGGGATGGGCTTTTTCCACCTCATCCAGCAGCAGCACCGAGTAGGGATGGCGGCGAATGGCTTCAGTAAGCTGCCCCCCTTCCTCATAGCCCACATAGCCCGGAGGCGCTCCCACCAAGCGGGACACCGAATGCTTCTCCATATATTCCGACATATCCAGCCGCACGAGGGCCTCGCCCGTGTCAAACAGCGACTCGGCTAAGGTGCGCGCCAGTTCGGTTTTACCCACCCCCGTGGGGCCCATGAACAGGAACGAGCCAATCGGTCGCCCCGGATCTTTCATGCCCGCCCGGGCCCGGCGAATGGCCGCCGCCACCGCTGCCACCGCTTCGTCTTGACCAATCACTCGCTCGTGGAGCACCGATTCGAGCTGCAGCAACTTTTGCCGCTCCGACTCCAGCAAGCGGTTGACCGGAATGCCCGTCCACTTGGCCACAATTTCGGCAATATCGGCCTCGGTGACCTGCTCACGCAGCATGGTTTCTCCCCGAGACTGGATGTCAATCAGGACAGCTTCCTTGGCTTCCAAGTCATGCTGCACGGTTTCCAGCCGACCATACTTCAACTGAGCGGCGGTATTCAAGTCGTAGGCCCGTTCTGCCTGCTCGATTTGCAGGCGCAGGTGCTCTTCTTCTTCCTTGAGGTGGTTGATTTCCGTGAGGATAAGTTTCTCGGATTCCCACTGAGAACTCAGGCCATCTTTTTGCACCGTTAGGTCTGAGATTTCGCTGTCAATGCGTTCAAGCCGATCTTGGGATGATTTATAGTCCCGCGAGGCAACCCCGAGGCGATCGCCCTCCCCCTCCAACGACAGCTTTTCCATCTCAAGCTGCATCAAGCGGCGCTCAATGGTTTCTAGCTCCACGGGCTTGGAGGTGATTTCCATCTTCAGCTTGGCCGCAGCTTCATCCACCAAATCGATGGCTTTGTCAGGCAGGAAGCGATCGCTGATGTAGCGATCAGACAACGTCGCCGCCGCCACTAGGGCCGAGTCGGAAATCTTAACGCCGTGGTGGACTTCATAGCGCTCCTTCAGCCCCCGCAGAATAGAAATGGTATTTTCCACACTAGGCTGCCCCACCATCACCTGCTGAAAGCGCCGCTCTAGGGCCGCGTCTTTTTCAATGTGCTTACGATATTCATCAATCGTCGTCGCGCCAATACAGCGCAGCTCCCCCCGAGCCAGCATGGGTTTGAGCAAATTACTGGCATCCGTGGTGCCCTGACTGCCGCCAGCGCCCACAACGGTGTGCAGTTCGTCGATAAACAAAATCACCTGTCCATCCGATCCTGTCACCTCCCGCAGCACCGATCGCAGCCGCTCTTCAAACTCGCCGCGATACTTGGCCCCCGCAATCAACGAGCCCATATCGAGGGTAATAAGCTGACGATTTTTCAGCGATTCGGGCACATCACCGTTAATAATCCGCTGTGCCAGCCCTTCAGCGATCGCTGTTTTGCCCACCCCCGGCTCCCCAATCAACACCGGATTATTCTTAGTGCGGCGCGACAACACCTGCACCACCCGACGAATTTCTTCATCCCGCCCAATCACCGGATCCAGCTTGCCGGCCTTAGCCTGCTCCGTCAGATCTCGACCAAAGCGTTCGAGGGCATTGTAGCGAGACTCCGTCCGTCGATCCTCCACGCGCTGGGTGCCTCGGGTGGCCTTAATGGCCGCTTCAAGCTGTCGCGAATCGAGCGCCATACGGGGAATGCGCCGATTAACCCGCTCATACTCGGCAATGCCTAGCAGCAGATGCTCCACGGCAATATAGTCATCCTTCCAGGTTTTGCGAGACAGTTCAGCTTGGTCGAGGGCTTGGTCGGTGCTTTGCCCCAGATAAAGCTGGCTGGTGTCCGAGGCGCGGATTTGTCGCTGAATAAAGGCTTCGAGGACTTGTTTGAGGCCAGCAACCTCAATGCTGGCTTGGGCTAACAGCTTGCCTGCTAGTCCCTCCTGTTCAAGCAGGGCAATCAGCACATGCTCAATTTCAAGATATTGCCCGCGAAAACGACGCACCACATCTTGAGAACTGACAATGGCTTGCCACGCTTCTTCGGTGAACTTATTGGGATCAGTTGGCTGCATAGTCTACCCAGACGGTGCCTAATCAAAACGTTTAGAGCTTTTAGTATATCAACCCTCGCACCGGGATCCGGGGTGTCTGATGGGGAATCTCCCAGGCGCGATCGCCTACTCTAGCGAAGGGGTCTGTGAACCAGGAATCTCCGCCCCTACCCCTTCGGGTTAGGAGGAGCGCGTCAAGCTCCCCTCAGCCCCCCGATCCCCGAGGCTTAGTAAACCGCTGTCGTGAAGGTCACCAGATCATTCGTCTCATCGACCACACCGGTGAGCGTCTCCGTACTGCCCTGCACCGTGAGAGTTAGGGTAAAGGGAATCGTCCCCACACTCTCATTGCATCGGGTGTATAGACTTACTGCAACCACATATTCTCCAGCCGGAGCCTGCCCAGCCGGCCAAAAAATATTTTCCACCGGCGCACTCGTAACCCCCTCACAGAGAGCATTGGCATCTACATCCAGTTGCCCACCGCTGGAGACCGGTGTGTTATCAAACGCCACAATGTTTCCATCCGGATCCATCACCGCCAGATCCAGATCATGGGTGCTATCCCAGCGCAAGGTGGCTTGTAGATCGCCAGTCCCCAGAACGGTGGTCATCCGCACCTGATAGACGCCACGCTCTCCAGGGGCAAAAGATGTCACCACCACGATATAGTCTCCGTTGCTAGGCAAGGAGGTATTGATGGCGGAATTGAAGTTAGACGAATTAATGTCGTCGTTTTCGGCGATCAGGGTGCCGTCGGGGCCAATCAAAACCAGGTAGGTATCAAAGTCTGGGCTGGTGAGACTGAGATTGATGGATTGCCCAGCTCGGCCCACAAAGGAATAGACATCATACACACCCCCATCCGCTGGGGAGGGCTCGTCATTGTCATCCAGGGATCCCTGCTGATCGAGCAACACAGCCGTGCTGCTCTCCCCCTGCTTCCGCAAGTCAGCCTCTAGGGCGATCGCTCTCCCTGAGTTCATCTCCTCAGAGATCGGGATAGATAGCGGGGCTAGACGTCCTCGACTAGCCTCAAAAACTTGCCCAATCGTTTGCCCATCAACTCTCAAGGGCAATCGCTCTAGCTTAGACAAGTCGGTGGTGGCTTGGACGGGTGCAGCCAGGGCTAAGGTCGCTACGACAGACAGAGGGGTGATCAAGGTGAAGAATGGAATGCGCATGGTTATGTGTCGCGATCGTCGCGTCTCTAGGCAAAGAATTACTTATGGTAGCCGGTGTTATTGAGAATAGCTTTAGCTCGGTAGAGTTGTTCGACCAAAAATAGCCGCGCCATCTCATGGGTAAAGGTCATGGGCGATAGGCTGATTAGGTGATCGGCCTGGGCTCGCATCTCTTCTCCAACGCCGTCCGGCCCACCGATGATAAAGGCGAGGGGCGTGGCTCCGGCTTGGCGAATAAAGTCAGCAAATTCTAACGAGGTGTAGCCCTTGCCCCATTCCGATAGCACAATCACCCTGTCTTGAGACTGGAGGAGCGATCGCACCTTTTGGGCCTCCTTCGCCGGCGTCGAGTCTTTAATTTCCGTAATACTCAACTCCGGCAACCGCTTCCAATACTCCTGGATACCTTGCTGAATCCAGCCTTTCTTCACC
>DATNRH010000124.1 GCA_036703605.1 Candidatus Obscuribacterales bacterium
CGGGGTTCGCCCGATTCTAGAACCAGCCCCACGCGGGTGCGAGTGCCAGTGCGGATCAGGTGATGGTGTAGCCCCGCCACGGCCAATAGGGCCGGAATCGCAGCGTGGTCGGCATCCACAGCGCGATCGCTCAAGATGATCAAGGCCGTTCCTGAGGCGATCGCTGCATCTGCTTGACGATAGAGATCCTCTAACGCGGCCTCCAGACCCGTCACTCCCGCCTCGGCTGAGAAGGTAATCGGCAGGGTCACCGACTGGAAGGGGCCTGTCTCTAGAGCCTTGAGCTTGGCCAAGTCTTCATTGCTGAGCACCGGCGTTTTCAGCTTGATCAACTGACAGCTTTGCGGCTCTGGCTTCAGCAAATTGCGCTCGCTGCCGATGGTGGTGATCGGGGAGGTGACGATTTCTTCCCGAATCGAGTCAATGGGGGGATTAGTCACCTGGGCAAACAACTGCTGGAAGTAGTCGTAGAGCAGCTTCGGCCGGTTCGACAACACCGCCAAGGGCGTATCGGTTCCCATAGCCCCGATCGCTTCCACCCCAGTTTGCCCCATGGGCATCAGCAACAGACGCAGCTCCTCAAAGGTATAGCCAAAGGCAATCTGCCGCTGCCGCAGGTTCGTAGACTCAAGGGTTGGCACCGGCGCATCGGGAAGCTGACCCAGTTCCACCAAATACTGATCCAGCCAGTCACCATAGGGCTGTTCGGTGGCCACCTGCTGCTTCAGCTCCTCATCGGAGACAATCCGCCCTTCCTCCATATTCACCAAGAACATCCGCCCCGGCTCCAGCCGTCCCTTATAGGCGATGCGTTCCGGCTCGATTGGTAACACCCCGGCCTCCGAGGCCATGATCACCAAATCATCCTTGGTGACGTAGTATCGTGCGGGCCGCAGACCGTTGCGATCGAGCACCGCCCCCATCATGGTGCCATCGGTAAAGGCAATCGACGCCGGCCCATCCCAGGGCTCCATCAAGCAAGAGTGGTATTCATAGAACGCCCGCTTCTCAGCGCTCATCGACTCATGCCCCGACCAGGGTTCAGGAATCATCATCATGACGGCATGGGGGAGCGATCGCCCGGTCAGGGCCAGCAGTTCTAGGGTATTGTCAAAAATCGTCGAGTCGCTGCCCTCAATATTGATCAGCGGCTGCACCCGCTTCAGATCATCCCCAAAGTAGTCCGACTCAAACATCGCCTGGCGGGCATGCATCCAGTTGATATTGCCGCGCAGGGTATTGATCTCACCGTTATGGGCAATGTAGCGGTAAGGGTGGGCCCGCTCCCAACTGGGGAAGGTATTGGTGCTGAAGCGAGAGTGAACCAGACCGAGGGCGCTGGCAAAATCCGGATCCTGGAGATCGGGGTAATACTGCCCCACCTGCACCGGCATCAACATGCCCTTGTAGACAATAGTGCGGCAGGAAATGCTGCTGGGATACCAAAAGGCATTGATCCCCGCCACCCGAATGGCCACGTAGGCCCGCTTGCGAATTACATAAAGCTTGCGCTCAAAGGCCCAATCGTCGTCTAGACCAGGATGGCGCTGGATGAACACCTGCTCCATGAACGGCTCACTGGCCCGGGCCGTTTCGCCCAAGGTGTCGTTGCATGTAGGTACATCCCGCCAACCGATAACCGTTTGCCCCTCTTCCTCAACTACCTGGGCAAAGACCTCACGGCTGCGCTGCCGCACAGCGGGATCGGGGGAGGAAAAAATCATCCCGACGCCGTATTGCCCCGGTGTAGGTAGATCAAAACCAAGCTGACCGGCCACCTTTTGCATAAAGCGATGGGGCACCTGAGTGAGGAGCCCAGCCCCGTCACCGGTATTGGGTTCAGCCCCAACGGCACCCCGGTGATCTAAGTTCAAAAGGATCGTCAATGCTTGGTCAACAATGGAATGAGACTGAGCCCCCTTCATGTTCACCACGAACCCGACCCCGCAGGCATCGTGTTCAAATTGGGGGTCGTAAAGGCCCTGTTTCGGCGGCGGAGTGTGACTGTTCATTTATCAAGGATTGATCACGACAGGAAACCCCTAGAACTCTATCAGAACCTGATGAATATTCTAGGTTTCTTCGGATGATCGCTGCTCATCGTTAGACTCGTATTCTCTAACAAGAAACCGATTCGCTACTGCCTCTTAATAAAATCGTCAGAGTCTAGTGGGGATGTCTGCATTATTTCTTTGCAATTGAAACCCAAGTGGGCCCTGTTTTTCATCAAATCACGACATTTTTAAATCCGATTTCATGCATTAGCCTATGGATGCAGGTCTAGAGCCTTGTAACTCGGACTAGTCCCATAACGGGACTAGCCGATGAGAGAACAGCCCACCATGGGCTCTTGCCAAACTCTTTTTTCTTTGATACTTTTCTAAAAAGACCGATCGGTCTCTTAGATAAATCCTACCCATGGCAAAAGCTGCAGAAACCAAATTAACCATCATCCGGCAAGCAGCGGATGTGTTTAACCAGCAGGGCTATGCTGGCTCATCCATGGCAGACATTATGCAGGCAACCGGGCTGAAAAAGGGCGGCATTTACAACCACTTTGCCAGCAAAGACGAGTTAGCGATCGCCGCCTTTGAGTTTGCGGTTCACCAAGTTAGCCGCCGTTATATCCAGGTTCTGAAAGACCACCGAGGGGCGATCGCCCGTCTCAAGGCTGTCGTTCATACCTTTGTGACCAACCTAGATGATCCACCCATTCAAGGGGGTTGCCCATTGCTCAACACCGCCATCGAGAGTGATGACACCCACCCGATTCTGCGCCAGCGGGTGCAGGCCGCCATGGACGAGTGGCGTAAGCTGATCCGTCGGATTGTGGAAAAAGGGGTGGCGGCAGGGGATCTGCAGCCAGAGATCCAAGCCGATGGAGTGGCGACGTTGCTGATCGCCACCCTCGAAGGAGCCCTGATGCTCACCCAGCTCTACGGCGATCGCATTCATCTGCAGCGAGTCCAGGCGCACTTGAACGACTATATCGATCAGTTGCAGCGGTCTTGATCCCCATGGACTGAAGGCGATCGCCACCAAACTGCCGATGG
>DATNRH010000125.1 GCA_036703605.1 Candidatus Obscuribacterales bacterium
GGCAACAGGCCCAGGGTGTGGTAGTGCCGCACCATGCGCGGGGTCACGTCGCCCTGAACCGCTTCTGTGAGTTCTTTGATGGTCAAATGTTGCGTGGTCATAGCTCTAGTCTACCCAAGCTAGTATCGCAAGATTGAAAAACGAAGACTGAAAAACGAAAAGGAAGCTAGGACATACAAGGGTTTCCACCTTCGCAAATAGGCGGACGTAATCTGCCTCAGAGTACTAGTCTATCCAAACATTGACATTAACACTAATGTCAATGTTTAAAGTAACGAGGTATCTATAGCAACCACCTATTCACCCATGACCTCCGCCACATCGCCCCTGTCCAATTTGTTGAAAGACCATCCCGACGCGATCGCTGCCCTAGTCTGCGCAATTTTGGTGCTCTTGGGATGGCAAACCCTAGCTATTGGCTGGATTGGTGCCGGACTGTTTATTCTGACCGTGGCCTACGTCATTGGCGGCTTTGACAGTGCCCGCGATGGCATCACCACGCTGCTGGATGAAAAAGAACTGGATGTCGATCTGTTAATGATTGTGGCAGCCTTGGGGGCGGCAGGTCTGGGGCTTTGGCAACAGGACTATTACCTAATGGTTGATGGGGGTGTGCTCATCTTGATTTTTGCCATTAGCGGCGCACTGGAAGGCTATGCCATGCGGCGCACAGAGCGCAGTATCCAGGGGCTCATGAGCCTGACCACCGATACAGCTCGGGTGATTGTCCATGAGCGGGAAACTCAGGTGGCGATCGCTGCCCTCCAGATTGGCGACCAGGTTTTGGTGAAACCGGGAGAACTGGTGCCCACCGATGGAATTGTGGTGGAAGGCAGCAGCACCCTCAACCAAGCCTCTATTACTGGAGAATCAATGCCTACGGAGAAAAGCATCGGTGATGAAGTCTTTGCCGGCACGCTGAACGGCAGTGGAGCCCTGCAACTGCGCATTCATCAGCCTCCCGAAAGTAGCTTAATTCAGCGAGTCATCCGTCTGGTTCAACAGGCCCAACAGGATGCGCCACCGTCCCAGCAATTCATTGAACGATTTGAACGTGGCTATGCCAAGGTTATTGTAGTGGCGGGGATTTTGTTGGGCACCTTACCGCCATTTCTCATGGGCTGGAGCTGGGAAGAAACGATTTATCGTGCCTTAATTTTCCTGGTGGTCGCCTCTCCCTGTGCCCTGATGGCTTCGATTATGCCAGCGCTGCTGTCGGGAATTGCCAACGGTGCCCGCCATGGCATTTTGTTCAAAAATGGGGCGCAGTTGGAAAAAATGGGCTGTGTCCGGGCGATCGCCTTTGATAAAACCGGCACGCTGACCACCGGAAACCTTCAGGTGATCCACACCCTCACCCTGCCCCACCAATCAACCCACCAGTTGCTGCGAGTGGCCGCCGCCCTAGAAAGCTTGTCAGAACATCCCATCGGGGCAGCGATCGTCCAAGCAGCTCAGCAACACCAAGTAGCTTGGACAACAGCCAGCCATGGACAGGCCCAAGCAGGACGCGGCATCACCGGAGACGTTGATCAACAGCCTGCCGTGGTGGGAAATGCCACCTTTGTGCGATCGCACCTGCCGCACTTGGATCCAGCCCTGATCATCCAGAGCCAGCAGTGGGAAGCCGAGGGTAACACAGTGGTATGGGTGGCCTTCGGTGGAGAGCTATTGGGCATCATTGCCGTAGCCGATACCGTACGTCCTGCTGCCGCAGCAGCGATCGCCCGCTTAAAACGTATGGGTGTTGAGCATATTGTCATGCTCACCGGCGATAATTCCCGCACCGCTCACCATATTGCCCAGAAAACTGGCGTAGACCAAGTGTATGCAGATCTGTTGCCGGAAGATAAGGTAGATGTTATTAAGCAGTTACAGACCCAGTATCAAACCGTAGCTATGGTGGGAGATGGCATTAATGACGCGCCAGCCTTGGCTCAAGCATCGGTCGGCATAGCTATGGGACTTTCGGGGAGTGATGTGGCGCTTGAAACGGCTGATACCATACTCATGGCAGATCGCTTAGAACATCTAGAACGAGCTATCCGTCTTGGTCGGCGGGCCCAAGGCGTGGTCAAGCAAAATATTGCGTTCGCTCTTTTCTTTATTATGGTGCTCCTCATGGCAAATTTCATGGGCAACATCACACTACCCCTAGGAGTTCTGGGGCATGAGGGATCTACGGTGATCGTTACCTTAAGTGGCTTACGCTTACTGAGAGGTTGAGCAGAATGAATGGTTCCGTTCCGTTTTCCGACCTTAGAACGTCAACCCATCTTAGAACATCCCATCAATCGGTAGAATGCGTGAGCGCTAGCGAACGCATCAAACCCTCACAAAACATTGCGTTACAGCCATACCTAAGAGCACGACACAACGGATGACCGTTCAGAACAAGCAGTTACAGCCCACATCTTCTATCCTTTGTCCATCTCAGGTTAACCAGGGGCACACCAGTCGAACCCACATTAAGGATAAGGATACATAGCGATCGCCACTCAAGTTTCCATCAACGTCATGACAGTAAAGACTATTCTGGCGTTGCTGGAGAGGGATAGGATTTGCGCTATCCAACCGTAAGCGAGAGACGCTCACATTCCGATGTTATATCTTCATTCAGCAACGCCACTATTCCAATTTTTGATTTATCACAACAGATTTTTATCCTCATTCAATGGGCTATGATGGGCACGGGACAAACCCTTTACCCATCTTGCAATCTGCTGTGAACTAGGTTGGCATGTCACTGAATTTGAGATGGTATCTAGAATTCATCCTATCTTTATCGAATCCTATCTTTATCGAGTTGAAGGTTCACGAGACTGCTCTGGCCCGAGTGCTGGGGTAAGCTTACCACGAGTTTTACGGCTCCAGCGAGGATCGTGGAGCAGCGTATAAAAGCAGGGAATAATAAACAGCGTCAGCAGAGTAGACAGGGATAAACCTGAAAAAACGACGATCCCTAGGGGCTGCAAAAATTCTGATCCTTCTCCTATCCCCAAGGCTAGGGGGAATAACCCTAACACCGTCGTAATCGTGGTCATCAAGATAGGACGCAGTCGCTGAGGAGCAGCTTTCAAAATAGCAGCACGGTGAGATATGCGATCGCGATCGCGAATTTGATTGGCCAACTCGACCAGAATAATGGCGTTGTTCACCACAATCCCCACCAGCAGCACCGCGCCCACAATCACCGTTGCCCCGATCGCCGTTTGGGTTACAAACAGGCCAAGAATACCACCCGCCAAAGCTAGCGGCACCGCTAGCATAATTACCAGCGGATCAATCAGGGAGTTATACTGCACCGCCATGACCACAAACACCATGAACGCTGCCAAACCGCCCAGCAGTTTTAACGAGTCTTGCAGCTCTTGAGCAGTTTCTGCACTGGCACTAGGTAGGCGCGTGACACCATCCGGTAGATCCAGGTCGGCCAGAATACTATCAACTTCGGCCAAGGCATCACTCAAGTTCGCCTCACTCGCCAGGCTACCGGCAATCAGAAACACTTGGCGTTGATTGATCCGCTGAATTTCTCCAGGAGCCTCAGCGGTTTCAATAGTCGCTATATCACCGAGGCGGACCTGCTGACGTTGGCGGGCAAAGAGGGGTATATCCCGCAGTTGCTCCGGTCGCTGCACGGTTCCTGGCTCAAGCTGCACCCTAATATCCACAAGGCGATCGCCCCGCTGCAGTTGGGTGGGTACTGATCCATTCAGAGAGGTTTGAATCACATCTCCCACGTCTTGGGTACTCAGCCCTAAATCAGCAGCCCGTTCCCAATCTGGGCGAATTTGGATTTCGGGCTGAGGATCTTCCCCATCAGGACGATAGCGAGCTAAGCTCGCATTGGCATTCAGTGCCCCCAAAACTTGACGTCCTGCCTGCTCCAACGCTTGGCGATCACTACCCTGCAGACCCACATCCAGATCCGAGCGCACGGGAGAGTTGTTGAGCACCAGACCCCGCACAGAGCCTGCCGACACCCGAATACTCGTTTCAATCAAGCTGAGTTGGGAAAATTCCCGTTCCATACGCTCTACAAAGGTCAACACATCACTACCTGGCTTCAGGGAAACGGTGCTCGACCCTCTTAGAGCATTTTCACTCGTTGAACTACCAAATAAGAAACCACCAGCTGTTGTGAAGCTATAGTCTGTTTCCGGCTGCTCCAGCAGTAGATCATCAACGATCGCCATCACCCGTCGATTCGCTTCTAGGGTCGTCCCGGGCGGAAACTGCACCCGCACTTGAGCTAGCCCTGTATTAATCCGAGGCAAAATTTCTTGGGGAATGCGGCTGACCATCATCAGGCTACTGCCCACCAAAACCACCACCGCAACGGTTAACACTGGAATGCGATGCTGCAACACCCAGGTCAGGAGTTGAGTATAGCGCTGGGTCAAACCTTCAATGCGTTGACCAAAGGCTACAATCGGGCCCAAGTTCCTGACGCCGCTGGTGGTCGGCACGGTTAAGAGTCGCGACGCCAAGGTTGGCACCACCGTTAACGCCACGAGCAACGATGCGGCGACCGCAAAGCTGATGGTTAAAATCAGCTCATTAAACAGCAGGGAGATGAAACCGCCAATCAACAAAAAGGGCAGCACCGATACCAGGTTGGTGGTTGTGGAAGCCAACAGCGCCGACTCTAGAGCCTGGCTGCTCTCTTGAGCTTGAGCAATGACCCGTCGCTGAGCATCACGGCGCGATCGCCGACTGTTGCGCACCATAGCCACGGCTGGCTTAGCATCTTTAGAAATGTTTTCCAGCATGACGATGGCATTGTCTACCACAATACCTACGCCTAACGCCAAGCCACCCAGACTAAAGACATTCAGCGATAAGCCAAACAGCCCCATCATCATGATGGACGCAAGGGTGGCAAGGGGAATAGCTAGGACAATGATGAAGGTTTGCCGCAGGGATCCTAGAAACAACAGCACCGCCACAGCAGCAAGGGTAGCTCCCGTCAGGCCAGCGATCGCTACATTCTGAATCGAGTTATTAATAAAGCGCGATTCATCCAGGGTGGCCGTCAGCAGCATATTTTCAGGAATCAAACCGGTTTCCCGCAGGCTCTCCAACCGGGCCTTCACCGCATCCACAACCTCCACCGTATTAGCGTCGGATTGCTTTTGAATGCTAATCTTCACCGCCGGCTGTCCATTCAGTAAGACAAAAATCCGCTGTTCTTCTGTGCCATCCTGCACCGTAGCCACATCCCGCAGATAGACCTGCTGGGGCGGATCGCTATCCTCTACCTCAATAGCTAGATTACGCACCTCCTCCGCACTCTGGAACTGGCCCACCAAGCGCGTTAGGGTTTCTTCCTCACCGCCCCGCAGACGTCCGCCCGAGATATCTTGGTTGCGATCGCGTAGGGCGTTGAGCACATCACTCACATTCACCCCGACCGCCTGCAGGCGCTGCAGGTCAACATTCACCTGCACTTCTTCCGACAGACCACCGGATATATCGACGCTGGCCACCCCTGGCACCTGCACCAGATCCCGCGCCAGTTCTTCATCGGCAAAAATCCGCAGTTCGGCATCGTCGAAGGAGGGAGAGGTCAACGCCAGTTCATACACCGGCAGTTGGGAGGGATCAAACTTAAACAGCCGAGGCGTGCCAATGGTATCGGGCAAGCGATCGCGGGCCCGGTTGAGGGTTGCTGTGGCATCATTGAGGGCTTGATCAACATCACCACCCGGCTCAAAAAATAGATCAAGACTAATCTGTCCCTCCCGTGTCTGGGAGAAGACCTGCACCACGCCTTCTGTAGCAGACAGCGCTTCTTCTAAGGGACGAGTGACTTCATCAACCGCCACCTCTGGAGCTAGACCCGGCGCATCAATCCGTAAACCAATTCGTGGATAGGTAATCGACGGCAGCAGATCCACCGGCAATTGGGTAATCACGAAAAAACCCAAAATAATTGTAGCCACCGTCAACACTAAGGTACCAATATGCTGTCGGATGGCAAGGCTGCTCAAACCGGTTTGTTTGGGAGATTGAGACATGATGACTTGCGTGAGGAGTGGTCAAGAATGCGCCTAAGGTAAGGATAAGATGCTCCCTAAACTCTGGCAACAGATGAATGAGACCGTTAAACTGCCCTAGGAGTCTGATAATAAACTTCGCTGCACCGATTCTCCTGCCTGCAGCGGCCGACTACTACGGATCACGTAGGCTTCCCCTGGGGTTAATCCCTCTAGGATTTCCACTCGACCATTCCGGCGATCGCCCACCTGTACTGTACGGGGCTGCACCGTTGCCATCTCCCCCTCGTCGGTGACAATAAACACCACCGAACCATCGTCACCCTCACTGACCTCTAGGGCCGTTTCCGGCACCGTCACGGCCTGGGGCGTAACAGCATCAAACCGGACACGGGCAATTAGGCCGCTGCTAATTTGACCATCGGTATTGGGGATGGCGATATACACCGGAATCAATCGCGATGAGGCATCGGCGACGGGAGAAATACGGGTGATTTGTCCCGTTAACGACGACCCGGCAAAGGCATCGAGTTCAACCCGCACAGATTGCCCAACCCGCACCTGGCTGCGATCGCGATCAGATACCTGAGCCACCACCTGCATATCTTGAAAGTCACCCAGTTTCAGCAGCTCTTGTCCAGATTGGATGAAGTCTCCTGGATCAGCCAAGCGATCGAGCACCACACCGTTGATGGGAGCCACAATCGTGGAATAAGACAACCGCTCCTGGGCCTGCCGCACCAATTCTGCTTGGACAGCAACCCGCTGCTGAGCCGAGGCGATCGCCTGTTCTCGAGTGCGCACTTGCTCTTGGGCTGACCGCAATTCCTGTTGAGTAGTGCGCAGGGTGGTCAAGGCAATTTCTGCCTGCTGGGCAGCGATCGCTCCCTCTTCCGCCAGGCCTTGAAAGCGATCGGCATCAAGCTGAGCTTGTTCTAGGGAAGCATTCACCTGCTCTACCCGCGCTAAAGCATCCGCCACCTGAGTTTCAGCTTGGGCCACCTCA
>DATNRH010000126.1 GCA_036703605.1 Candidatus Obscuribacterales bacterium
ATACTTGTATTCAGCACCGCCGACCTAACCGCCGACCTAAGTGCATCATGCCCCACAGCGATCGCTGCATTCCACGCTCCTGAAACCCCACGCAGATCAACCATTCCTCTATAAAAATGCCTATCATCTTCCCTGTAGCATGACTCAGCCACTAAAATAGCATCGTCAGTATCAAAGCCATTCAATCCTTAGTCCTATGTGCTCCTGATGCATGGTCACCGATAGATTGAGCTGAGTTGATGATCTAGACAGCATGATGACGCTTCTGGTCTTCTATAATTCTATCGAGTATTCAACATCGTCAGCTAGTTGACAGTCGGGCATGGGTGCAACATCTAGGACGAAGGCGATCGCTCTCAACCTAGCCATAACCTCCTTTTAATCTTTAGCCGCTAGCAAGCTTGCTGGCCCATCGCATGACCCTTTGTTCTCTACCTCTACCATTATTACCCTACGACTTGGCCCAGCTATCGGGGCCCATCACAGACCCTGTCCAGATCTTTCTTATCATCATTGCCATCATGCTAGTGGCTCCCCTAATTGTGGAGCGGCTCAAAATGCCGGGCTTGATCGGTTTGATTATTGCCGGTGTAATTGTAGGGCCCTATGGTCTTAACATTCTTGAACGCGACGCCACCATTGAACTCTTAGGAACGGTAGGGCTTCTGTTTCTCATGTTTTTAGGAGGACTAGAAACCAGTTTAGAAGACCTCAAGGGTAATGCCAAACAAGCCATCACGTTTGGTATGGCTACCTTTCTATTACCCATGTTACTTGGCACAGCCGCCATGCTCATGCTGGGCTACGACCTCTTGGCTGCTATTTTGGTTGCGTCTTGTTTTGCCTCCCACACCCTCGTTGCTCTGCCTATTGTGTCCCGACTGGGTATCATGCGATCGCGGCTGGTCACCGTGACCTTAGGTGGAACTCTGATCACCAATGTATTAGCCCTATTAGTCTTAGCCATCGTTGTGCGTGCTGCCGAGGGTGAACTCACCCTTGGCTTCTGGCTATTTCTCATTCCAGCCTTAACCATCTATACGATCGCTACCCTTGTAGGCGTACCCATTATCGGACGATGGTTCTTCCAGAAATTTGGTCATGATGAAGGCGCTGAATTTATTTTCGTGCTCACCACCTTATTTGTGGTGTCATCTATTGCTGGCATGATTCAAATTGAGCCCATCGTGGGAGCTTTTCTGGCAGGTATTGCCATTACTCAGCTCATTCCCGCTCTCAGTCCACTGATGAACCGAATTCAGTTCATCGGCAACACATTGTTTGTGCCGTTTTTCTTAATCTCCGTAGGCATGTTAGTCGATCCCTTAGTGCTGATTCGGGAACCCCAGTCGATCTTAGTTGCTGTTGTCATGATTGGGGCAGAGCTGATCAGCAAATACAGTGCAGCTTGGGGCATCGGTCGCTGGTTTCATATTCCCCATAATGGGGTGATGGTGATGTTTGGCTTATCGGTTGCCCAAGCCGCTTCAACCTTAGCAGCTATTACCGTTGCCTTTAACATTGACCTCGTGGATGAACTGACGGTCAACGGCACTATTGCCATGATCTTGATGAGCTGCATTTTGTCGCCTTGGATTACATCTCGATGGGGCAGTCGATTACAACCCCAAGAACCCCAGACATCTGTTCCAGAGCATGAACAATGGGGTAGACGGGTTTTAGTACCCGTGGCTAATCCCAATACTGAGAATAACTTATTGCAGTTAGCCTTGATGCTGGTGAAACGAGGGCAGGGCACCCTGCTCCCTATACACGTCGTATCGGATGCTGGAGAAGCGATCGCTCCTTCATCCATGACCCAACAGTCCCAACTCTTAGCTGCCGCCGAGCAAATTGCCCATGCCGCCGTGGCCCAAGTGGAAGCCATTGGTCGGGTTGATGATTCCATTGACAAAGGCATTATTCGCGCTGCCATGGAGCGTCATGCGAGTTTAATTATCTGTGGCTGGAAAGGATATTCTACCTACCGTGAAAACTTCTTTGGTGGAGTACTAGATAAGATTGTGCGATCGGCGAACGTTCCTGTTTTAGTTACTCGCTTTCCAGTGCCCATTAAAAACACCCGTCGGGTGATTCTTGCTGCTGACGAAAGTGAAACTACTCAGGAGGAATTCATGCAAACGATCACCCTTGCACAACAGATCTCGGATGAGTTAAAGGCTAACCTCCAAGTTCTGCAACTCGTCCAAAGTGGCGGACAAAGTCGCTACAGACATCTAGACTTAAATCCCGATCTGCGGATCGAGAAAATCCAGGGCA
>DATNRH010000127.1 GCA_036703605.1 Candidatus Obscuribacterales bacterium
ACGGTGCAGCGCCTGAATGGACAAAAGTGGCTAGCGCGTAATTAGTCCAGACCAGCCAGAGCAGTCAGCCAAGAAGACCCCGTTACGACCGGGGTTTTCTTGGCATGGACAAGTCGTGGCGAAGTTTGCCGCAATGGGGTGTGATCATGCCGTAGATCTTGAGGCAGGGCATCACGGCACATTGGCGAGCGTGGCGTGCTCCTACGGATCATCCTCGATGTGGGGGTAAGTCAGCGATCGCAGATTTAGATCCGCAAGAGTGATCCGGACGGCTGTGTAGAGGGCATGCAAAGGGCACTAGGTCATCAATGCAGGGGTAGTGTCATGCCAGGCATCCGGACAGCGGGAGAGACCCATGGGTAGATTCCGCCGCCGTGACGAGGGATTGGTGCTGGAAAGACAGGGGTAGGAATGACGGCAAGAATCCGCCAAGTGATCATTCCAAATTAGGGGTGCGGCTTGTTAAACTACTCATAACAGAACCGAGGATCACGCTCGGTTGATGCCTTGATTGAGCATGTTTGAACTACTTAAACCTCCCAGCTTGTCAAGCTTTTAGGCGTATCGATTCATGAATGCGATCGCTTAAGAATTGATAAGAAAACGTTAACCCTTAATTTTCAATAAACCGATATTGCATCGTGCCTCAAGGCTTGTTTGGAGCCATTTCGCCTCTGTCAAGACCCGCTAAAATCACGACATATATATTTCGTATAACACTGGTATCCCATATCTAGTAGTCTAGTTAAGCCGCAGAGAGAGGGAATCCGGGTCTGGGCCACGATTGTGAGCCTGTTTTCGTCGTCCCACTCTTTGCTCCATGCGTATCATGATCGTCTCAGGCATGATCTTGATCGCCTCCAACACCTTGATGTGACAGGGAATAGGAGAGCGATCGCGTTAGTGCAGATGAAAGGGATCATCGTCTCATTCCCTTGACCCCCAACGGATGATCATACGTCCTCAGTCCTTTAGCGTTTAGCAACCCTCATGAGTACGGCATCCACGCAAGTTAGAGACTTCCTCTCCTCTCCTCAACCCAAACCATCCCCTAGGGGGTTGCGTGGCGATCGCCGGGTCAACTGCTTGGATCGGTTCTTTCTACGCCTTTAGACGCAACGGCGTCTCCCCTCATCGCCCCATCGTCTAGAGTTACCATCATCAGCAATGACAACCTCTTGGGTGCGGTTGCTCGTTTATCAGTCAACAGTAGAGGTTACACAGTGGAAATTGTGCTGGAACAATTCTGGAATCAGGTCTTAGAGCGGCTGCAGTTGCAGCTCAGTCGCCCTACCTTTGAGACCTGGATTAAAACGGCTACTGTTGAGACGCTGAGCGATGATTGCTTGGTCATCTGCACCCCCAATCCATTTGCGCGTAATTGGATTCAAAAGTACTACATCAAAACCATCGCTGATGTGGTTCACGATATTCTCGGGCACAGCATCGAGATCCATGTCACGGTGCGGCAAACTGGCGAAGCGACCAACAGCAGCGAATCCCAGGATGCTGCCATGTGGCCAAGCGCCACCGATACATCACCGCCCACGGAAGAACTGACCCTGAGCAGCCATCGGCTCAAGCAAACGGATCTGAACCCTAAGTACATCTTTTCGCGCTTTGTGGTCGGCTCCACCAACCGGATGGCCCATGCGGCATCCTTAGCGGTCGCCGAGTCTCCAGGACGCGAATTTAACCCGCTGTTTCTTTGTGGTGGGGTAGGGCTGGGCAAGACGCACCTGATGCAGGCGATCGGGCATTATCGGCTTGAGAACCATCCCGATTCTAAGGTGTTCTACGTATCCACTGAGCAGTTCACCAATGATCTGATCGCCGCG
This sequence comes from Candidatus Obscuribacterales bacterium, assembly GCA_036703605.1. Taxonomy (NCBI): domain Bacteria; kingdom Bacillati; phylum Candidatus Melainabacteria; order Candidatus Obscuribacterales; species Candidatus Obscuribacterales bacterium. Next base: position 1,839 of record DATNRH010000127.1, read on the forward strand.
ATTCGCAAAGACAGTATGCAAACCTTCCGGGAGCATTACCGAGCGGTGGATGTGCTGTTGGTCGACGACATTCAGTTCATCGAGGGCAAGGAATATACCCAAGAAGAGTTTTTCCATACCTTCAATACCCTTCATGAAGCTGGCAAGCAGGTAGTGCTGGCCTCCGATCGCCCCCCAAATCACATTCCTCGCCTGCAGGAACGGCTTTGTTCTCGCTTCTCCATGGGGTTGATTGCTGATATCCAACCGCCGGATCTAGAAACGCGGATGGCGATTCTGCAAAAGAAGGCAGAGTATGAAAATATGCGCCTGCCGAGGGAAGTGATTGAATATATCGCCTCCAACTACAAGTCCAATATTCGGGAACTGGAGGGGGCGCTGATTCGTGCAGTGGCCTATATTTCTATCTCGGGTCTGCCGATGACGGTGGAAAATATTGCGCCGGTGCTCAGTCCGCCTACGGAAAAGGTGGAAGCGACCCCCGAATCGGTGATTGCTGCGGTGGCGGAGGCGTTTAATGTGTCCATTGATGACCTGAAGGGCAGCTCTCGCCGTCGAGAAATTAGCGTGGCGCGGCAGATCGCTATGTATTTGATGCGCCATCATACAGACCTGAGCCTGCCCAAGATTGGTGATGTGTTTGGCGGCAAAGACCATACAACGGTGATGTATAGCTGTGATAAGATCACCCAACTGCGGCAAACGGATCCTGATATGGCCCGGAATCTGCGGGAATTGGGCGATCGCATCAATCTCAACAGCAATCGGTCACGGCTATAGGCGATCGCTGCTGGGGCATGAGGAGGTATGACGACGACGATGGATCTACCTTCGTTTTTATGGCTATGGCGGATTGCGGCCTGGTCGATGGGGCTATCGGTGACGGCCTATGGCATCTTGGCGCTCTCCGGGGGCTGGCTGCTGCTAGCGCGTCGGCAAAAGCGATCGCGTCCGGCTTGGCTACGCCCCCTGCATTACACCATTGGCGGTATCATGGTCACCCTAGTGCTGCTGCTGCTGTCGGTGGGCTTGGTTGGCACCGTGGGCTACTACGGTAATCTCGGTCATTCGGTGCATTTGCCTGCCGGATTGACCGTGGTGGGCATCACCCTGCTGTCGGCCTGGAGCGCGACCCGCATTGGCCCTAAACGACCCTGGGCGCGATCGCTGCATGTGGGTTCGAATATTGCCTTACTGATTGGATTTTTGGCAGTGTCCCTCACCGGTTGGGATGTGGTGCAAAAATATTTACCCTAGTACCACAAGACAGAAGAACGAAGATAGAACAACGAAAATGAGTTCCAGGACACACAAGGGTTCCCGCCTTAGCAACTAGGCGGGTGACTTACGCCTCAGCGTACTAGAGCCCCAAGCCACCCTAGGATGCAGAACGACTGTGATCGGGTAACTCTAGGGGCAAACTGACAATGAAGCGCACCCATGGTTCTCGACATTCTAGACAGATTTTGCCGCCTAGATAGTCCGTCAACTGTTGGACAAGAGATAGCCCTAGACCCGTGCCTCCGTGGTTCCAGGGATCAGCATTGGGGATGCGATAGAACTTTTCAAAGACGCGATCGCGCTCATGGGGCGGAATCATCGAGCCCGAGTTGCTGACGATAATGCAGACGCCGGTGCCTTGACGCTGGGCGCTCAGGCGAATTTGCTCATGGGCCCGGGTATATTTGCAGGCATTGCGCAATAGCTCGGTGATGATGCGCTCTAATCCGGACAGATCGGTGATCAAACTCGGCAGGTTAGCATCGATGTCTAGGGAAAAACGAATCTGCTGCCGTTGAAGTTGCGGCTGCAGGGGTTCAATCAGGTTAGGCAACCAATGCTGCAGATGGACGACCGTTTTGATGATCATCATGGATTCGGCCTCCAGGCGGGAGAGATCCAGCAGATCGTTAATGAGTCCAATTTCGCGATCAGATTCTGCCTGAAGAATGGCAATGTAGCGATGGATGCGAGGGGCGCGATCGCCGAGATCCACCGATTCTAGACTCAGCTCTAGCATTTCCGACGCCATTTTGATGCTGGCAATGGGCGTACGCAGCTCGTGGGATACGGTGTTGAGAAAATCATCTTTGAGCGAACTCACCCGCTCCAGTTCCTTCACCTGCTGCTGGGCAGCCTGGTACAGTCGAGCTTGACGGATGGCGATCGCACATTGATTGGTCACCTGCTGCACCAGCCGAATCTCAGAGGGACTGAAGGGTAGGCCAGGCTCCCGAATCAGCCAAAGATCGCCAATGGTGCCTTGTCCATCATAAATAGGCGCAACTAAGATAGTGACCCAGCCGAGCAGGGTATGGCAGTCACAAAACTGAAAGTATTGATGGGCAAGCAGTTGATGGTAGATGTAGGGAAACTCATCCATCTTCCAAATGGTGCCCAGGGCGGAGTGGGAGTGATCGTGGGTGCAGTCATGCACCACGGTGGAAATCTGCTGCTCAGAATCGTAGCGACCGGTATTGCAACTGATCAGCCCCAGGCCCGCTGTCATGGATTCCACCACCACTTGGAGAATGTGCTGTTCATCCAAGCTGTCCCGCACGCGATCGGTAATCCGCTTCAGGAGGGCTTCAAACGCCAAAGCTTCCGTGAGTTCGCGGGTGCGCTGGTTCACCTGCTGTTCGAGAGAACTAATGAGCTGGCGATAGCGTTCTTCCGACGCCTGCAACCGCTGCTCCATGTGCTTGCGGGTGGTGATGTCTCGCTGGATGAGAACACAGCCGGTGAATTGGCCATCGGTGTCATACAGCCCCGTGCAGTTCACTTCAAAAAAGATGGGGGCACCGGTATCTAAGCGACGTTCTTCGGTTTCTTGGCACAACTGTCGCTGATTTAAAAAATGCCGCAGCAGGGCTTTGCCCTGATCTGGATCATGGGCAAAGAAGTCACTCTGAGCCATACCCAGCATTTGACTTGTCGTCGCGCCATACTGCCGGAGTACGGCATCGTTGACCTCCACAACCTTGAGATGGTGATAGATTTCATCCAAGGTGCGATCGCAGGTTTGTTCTACATCCCAGGGCATGGGGTGATCGAGCTGCATCACCAAAATGCCATCGAGAGACTGGGCAAAAATTTGCCGGTAGTGGCATTGTTGACAGGTCGAGAGAGACGCGGTGCAAGAAGCACAGCCACCAGCCTGGAGGAGTGTTGGATGCTGCTCCTCAATCTTCATGGTGGACGACTGAGATGAACAGGAATGGGGCAAGTTTGAGGGCGGGATGGACATAAACTCAGGGCTGAACAGCCGGCCAACTCATGGGGTTCAACAAGGGTGATATTGAAAAGCAACGCTTATGTCCTGGGTCAGGTAAACGAAGGGCTAGGGACATAGCACTTGGCTGGAATGACGTATCAAATCGTGGCGTGGCGGTAGATGTTGGCTGCTTGATCGATGACATTGGACGAGTTTTGACTCTATTAGATCCTAGATGTCCAAGAGACATGGTCTTGCAGTGGACGTTATATCCATTTTTTACAATGTCGCTACATGGTTTAAAACGCCTCAACGTCCCTTGTCCTTTTGGAAAGGGATGTAGGGTGAGGGCAAGGTGTAGCGAGCAATCCAAGACTTGATATCAGGGATAATCCATCATTCCTTGTCGGTGGACGTGAAAGACAAGACAACAGACCAAGGGATGATGCTAAGAGTCTATCTAGTATTGTGCAAAATTTCAGGACACATCTTAATCCCTAGGACTACGGAGGTTTTTCGACATTTTCTGTCATAATCTGTTACGGTCTGTAATTTTCTTGAATTTTTTCCGCGATCGCCCGGAGATGGCGCGCAATAGGTAAGAATAGTAAGACTTTAGGCAACCAAGAACGGGGCCATCTCCCGGTGGAAAACTCTGGTCTGTGACCGTCTTGCAGGAGTGGTGCGATCGCTGCTTGTCTTCCATTATCCTCGATTTCGGGGCTGTGGCTACCATGCCCGAGCTTGCAGTAGGTGGGCCTCAGGGATGACTACGATGGATAGCTAGCGTTTGATCCAAGGCTGGGAGGATGGAGGTGATGCCTAATTGTTAAGCACTGTGGTATGCACTGTTAAGTTGTGGATTGAGTCATGGAACCCATGGGTATTGGTAAATTGGTGGTGTTGACAGGGCCTAGTGGTGTGGGCAAGGGGACGTTGCTGCAGTTGTTGTTGCAGCGCCACCCGGAACTGCGTCTTTCGATTTCCATGACGACGCGATCGCCCCGTCCGGGAGAAGTTAACGGGCAGCACTACCTGTTCACCCAGCGGGACGAGTTTCAAGCTCTGATTGATCAAGACCAGTTTTTAGAATGGGCGGAATTTGCCGGCAACTGGTATGGGACACCGCGTCAGCCAGTGGATGAGTGGATTCAGCAGGGAGAGTGGGTGATCCTGGAAATCGAGCTGCATGGTGCGCGGCAAATTCGGGAATCCTATGCGGATGCCTTTCACATCTTCTTGCTGCCGCCGTCGTTGGCTGAACTGGAGCGGCGGGTGCGCAGTCGGGGCCATGATTCCGAAGAAGCGATCGCTCGTCGTCTGAAGCGGGCAGAGGCAGAAATCGCGGCGGCGGATGAGTTTGATATGCAAGTGGTTAATGATGATCTAGATCAGGCCCTAGCTGCCATTGAGGCGAGTTTGTTTGCCCGATCGCCGGCCCATGTTCACGATTAACGCCATAACTATCGCCTAACGCCACAGCACAGGGAGCGATCGCATCAGCCTGTGGGCACCTCTAGCAACCTGTGTGAACCCATTGCTTGTCTGAACTTATTGCCTGTGTGAATCTATGCCAGAGGGGGCTCCTTGGCCAGTGACATCATTATCGTAGCGGTGTATCTTCTAGCCGTTGCCTACGTTATCTATCAGGCGATTAACTCCTTGGAAGACCGCACCACGGTGCTGTTAGACCAAGCAGGGTTGACGGCAGAATTGGAGCGCACGGGCTTATCCGATGTGCTCAAAATTGACTTTGGCTTTAAAAAAAGCGATCGCTTCACCTACGACAAGCAAATCAGCACCCTGACGATCACGATTACCAATGGAGCTGATACCTCCATGCAAATTGACTGGGAGGAAAGCACCCTGATCGATGCCGGTGGTCAATCCCATCGAGTGGTGCGGGTGACGCCCGATCGCCGTATGTCGCTCTGGGTCTACCAAGCCCCCAGCACCATTGGCCCTGGAGCAGCGATGAAAACCCAGATCACCAGTGAAGATAGCGTGACATTAAGTAGCGATGGAGCCATTGCGGATATCAAGCCCTTGGTGAGCGATCAGACCCTCTCAAAGAGCAAAACGGACATTCTCACCCTGGCACTCTGGCTACGGGTGCGGGTGCTCAGCAGTAGTGAAATTGCTGGCAGCGATCGCCCCTATTTGCTGTGCTGCAAAATTCAGGTGATCAAGCTGCCTTGGACGGACTATCTGCCCATTAGCTTGGGCGGTTGATGCAGATCACGATCGCTCTTGGCAATAGGCCTGGACGATAGACAGGATGCGCTCTGAGGCATGGCCGTCTCCAAAGGGATTCACGGCGGTGGCCATGGCTTGGTAGGCATGGTCGTCGGTGAGCAGATGGGTGGCAGCGTCCACGATCGCCTGGGTATCTGTGCCGATCAGCTTGGCCGTCCCGGCAGCGATCGCCTCCGGCCGTTCCGTCGTATCCCGCAGTACCAACACCGGCTTGCCTAGGCTCGGCGCTTCTTCCTGGAGTCCGCCCGAATCGGTGAGCAGCAGATGACAGCGTTGGATGGCTCCCACCAGTTGGGCATAATCTAATGGCTCCGTCAAAAAGGCTCGGGGATGATCGCCTAGAGCGGCCGTCAAGGGCTCCCGCACGGTAGGATTTCGGTGCAGCGGCAGGAGCAGGGCCGTATCGGGAAATTTTTCTAGCAAGGTCAGAAATCCTTGGGCGATCGCCGCTAAGGGTTCGCCCCAATTTTCCCGGCGATGGACGGTGGCCAACAGGGTGCGATACTTGCCCCACTCTAGCCCCGGAATGGGACAGGCGGGCTGCCGCTCTGCCACCGAGAGCAGGGCATCAATCACCGTGTTGCCGGTGTGGTGAATGGTACCCACGACGCTGGATTGCTTCAGATGCTCCACCGCCGTAGTAGTGGGGGCAAAGTGCAGTTGAGCGATTTGGGAAATCAGCCGCCGGTTGGCCTCTTCTGGAAAAGGATTGAACAAATCATCGGTGCGCAGACCTGCTTCCACATGCCCCACCGGAATTTGATGATAGAAGGCCGCCAAACCAGCAGCGAAGGCGGTGGTGGTGTCGCCTTGCACCAGCACGATTTGAGGCTGCAGGTCTTTGAACAGCGCTTCCAACCCTTGCAAGGTACGGCAGGTGATATCGGTGAGGGTTTGCCCATGCTGCATGATAGCCAGATCGCGATCGGCGGTTAGGTCAAACAAGTCCATCACCTGGGCAACCATTTCCCGGTGCTGACCCGTGAGGATCACCTGGGTATCCATGGCATCGCTGCGACGGAACTGTTGGATCACTGGGGCAAGTTTAATGGCTTCTGGACGGGTGCCCAGAATGATACAGGCGCGGATGGGAGGCATGGGCAATAACGTAGGTCGGCTTGGGTAAATGTAGAGCCTAGGTAGAAGATTCTAGATGGGAAATTCCCCTAGGCGTCTGGCTTCGAGGGTAGGGGGCGATCGCTGTAGTCGATGTCAATGTCAATGGCCGCCGATCCACCGATGGCCATCAGCCGTAGCATCGAGCCCATTTGCAACCATAGCAACCCGCAGGTGGGAATCACCACGATCGCGCCCAAGGCAAAGCCAAACCACAGAGGCAGGCCAAACACACAGAGGCTGGATCCCATAAAGATGGTGGTGAACAGGGTCAGCCCTAGGTAGGTGATGATAATCTTGGGCGTTTTGTACTGAACATCAAACTCAACGCTGCGATCGGCGTCCCAAATGGCTACCTGATACTCCAGCATATCTTTGAAGATGATGCCAAAAATG
>DATNRH010000128.1 GCA_036703605.1 Candidatus Obscuribacterales bacterium
CCCCGCCCCCGTCCCTGACTTCCCCTGAGCTGACGTCCAAAGTTGTGCCATGGGCTTACGAAAACCACCCCAACCCCGGTCGCAGAGCCACCATCAACTGGGTAGTTCGGGAGGGCAAAAACACTCAAGGCAGGATCTACGACACGTGGGGCCCCTTGAAACACGGCCTCACCGAGCTTGAGTGGCAGAAGGCCCTGCGGGGATTCGATATCCTGCACATGACCCTTGGTACTTTTACACTTTGATTTTATAGCGGAGGAAGGGGGGCGATACAAGCTCCTCGTCGGCCTAGGCATCAACCCGGACCTCCTAGTCATAGACTATTAAACACCTAAATTTTGAGGAATTCAACATCAGTCCTATATTGAGGGGTAGGCATAGGTTTAGGGCAGGTCAGTTCGAGTGACTGGTAGGCAGACTTGCTATTTGTAGGCTTGTTGATCGAATATCAGGCAAGGCATGCTAAAAGGCTTCTTCCCGAGTGCAGTTCCAAAATTGAGAGAACTAGGAAAACTTAAAGCCCTTTTTCGTCAGTTCTATCGTTTAAAGTATGAGGAAAAGCCCCAGCCGCACCCAGGAGCGGACGATGTCCCTGCGCAGTGGAAGGTAGCAGAATTCACAACCTTACGGGACCAGAAACGTCGACGGGGAACAGGTCACTACATCATGCAACTTGTGTGACTTTCAGGAAGAGCGAGCACGAGACCATCGACCATTTAGCCTTGCCGAGCACAAGTCTGCCTGTCATGGCGAAACTTCAAACGATTTTTTCACCTTTGGGGATAATCCAAACTCTCAGCGATGGTGTGAGGACTGTTGGTGCCACTATGTAGTGCAAACACACCGTCACAAGCGAGGGAAGGCCCATCTGGATGGCGCCGATGAGGTTACCAGGCTGAAGAGGGAAGAGGAACAGAGACGGACAGCCAATTTTCATGGCCAAGATTTATCAATCCCGATTGGGCCTGTGCCTCCCCCCTTAGTGGAGTTTGAGCCGCAACAAAGCAACACCGCCATGCTGAGGCCACCAACTGCAGCCCCCCCGCCTGAGCAAGACCTCCACGAGTTCAAGCCTTTCTTTCCACGTCCTACTGGTTGGTTTTGTTAGCCTTAGCACTAGATAGTAGTGTGGCCTACCACGCTGGCCCCTTGCCCCAGAGATTCAAAGAAAAGTTTGATGAGTTTGCGTCGTTGGTTGCAGTCGTCCTTGACCGATTGAGTGATGGGACTGAAAAATCCAGCAATGAAAATGGCACGTAAGTTGGCTCCTCATTCCTCTCATTCAGCAGGTTCCAGAACGACCCAAGGTTAAAGAAGGCCAAGGCCGTCCCTGCTTCAAAGAATAGCCGAAAGAAGTTTCGCCGGGGCATGCTTGGCCTGCCTCCTATCTTCTCAAAGGTCCTGCCTTGCAACGAGACTGTGTACTTTGTTTGGATCCTTGATGCCATCCAAGTCATCCTTGCCCGTGCAGAGGGCCGCGTCATCCTTGACTACGATCCTGCATGGCGTGGCGGAAGCCTGTCTTGTGAGGCCCTTGGTGACTGCTGGTATCAAATATGGCATCACTCAGGTTCGCCAGCATGTGGTGAGAAGGTCATGGTAAGGCGCAGACTTACGCCACAGCTTCCCATCAAAATATTCCTTGATGAGTATAAGGTTGGCGGGGAGACGCATCTGGAGCTGACAATGACTTTGCAGGGTCTGTCTGTTGACAACCAGGAGCTGGCACAGGTGTAGACACAAGTTCTAATACGTAGTTTAAGTTCCCACTCATGACGGTACCCGATTCAGTGCCAGTTTTTGAGGTTCTGGATGCTGTTGTTGTCCCGCCTCTAATGCTCCTCGAGACTGGTGCGCTCAGATACTGTGAGCTTCCTGTAATGGGAAGCTGCGATTTTCTTGGTCAGTGAATGCTGCAATCATGCTACAGGTGACTACCCAGGCCTTGGCAAAGCTGCTGGGTTGAAGCATGTGCTGTCAGGGTTTGCGAAGGATGCCTTCCGGTTGATTTTTGAAGGATTGCTTGTAGACGGGGTCTTTCATCCCACCTCCTTAGAAGACATCTTCAGTGCACCCGAGAGGGACAGCATGGCCACCTACGAGCCGGCCTATGGCACTTACTTTGATAGCAATACATGGCCAGACCCATATTGGGCAGCTTTTTACGAAGAGCACAAGAAGACCAAGTCCGATACTCCAAATGAACTCCGCAGAGTCTACAGGCTTCGGCACGGTCTAGTAAATGATCCAAGTCCTCTCTGGAAACTGCCTATCTTTAGACGACACTTTTTCAAGCATTTTAGGTAATGTTCCCACTGACTCGGTAGGCTAGACGACCTCCATTGTGGGGACATCGGAATCACGCAGGAACTCATCCGAACTTTTGCGCGCTCTCTTGGGCCGGAAACTTTTATGCTGTGGAACGTCCGTGCTCAGCAGCTTCATCAGTCTGTAGGCCTCAAAGCGCCAGCTGCAACCCGGCCCTCACTCGTCGCTGGGCGGAAACCGCAAGCAGTTGTTATTCGACGCTACAAAGCTAAAGTCAAGGTGGACCGTCTCTTTGAAATAGCTACAAACCCCGCTGAGCAGAACATTGAAGATGCTGAGGAACTCGTCGTTGAGGAAGCCGATGATGAAGATGCTGCAGAAGTCGTCATTGAGGAAGCCGACCGTAGCCCAGCTACAAACACCGAAGTGGGTCTTCGTACTTCAGTGTGTGCTCATGGCGGCCATGATCTGAATGCGCTGTTGTGCTGGTTCCTTCATATCTCACGTGGAACGCTGCCAGAACAGCAAGCCAGCTTACTACTCCAGTGGATCAACATCAAGACTTGCCTCTCGGTGGCTGAGGTTTGGCCTGAGCAGCTCCGACACAGCCTTGCAGGAGCCATTGAGAACTTCCGCCGGGGCTACCAGGCGCTTTGCAACGAACTGGGCTTCAAGGTTGCTCCGAATTTCAACCGTCTGCTATCATTTCCGGATCATATCACCTTTGGAGGACCTCCCCGGGCCAGCAACACCCGGTCCTATGAGCAGCAGCACAAAATATGGCGACAGGAATGGCGCTACACCAATCCGCACAAGAAGGAGCTTCAGATCTTACGCAATGTGATGGAGGTCACTACCCTTACGAGTGATGTCTGGGTGGAGAAACTTGGCTACCCAACCTACCTCTACCCAGCTGCTCAGGCACGGATCACAGCCCCAAAACTGCAGACTATAGAAAAGCCAGCGACAATGAAGCTGACGGCAACACAGTCGGAAGACATTGGATTTGGGAAGTCAAAGGCCCCACCTCCTGCTCAAATCCGACCCCTCTTGGAAGAGTACCTTCAGGAGATCTGGAAAGTTTCTGATGACCAACTCGAGGACCTTTTGGTTCCCCCAACGTTTGCCAGCCTTAACGGTGTACACTTCGATGGGGCGATCCTCAAACGTGGAGCACTTCTTGTCGTTGAGTGGGTGGGTCCAAGACCATCAACGCGAACCTCTCCGAATCCATGTTTTGTCCGGTGTGAGCATTTCTACCGAACGGCGTTACCCCAATCTACTAAGAGCGCACCACAGTATGTCACGTTTGTCTTTGGTAGCATTTACAATGTTGCCTCTGGACTTTCACGTCCCGCCAACCTCTTCAAGGCGTCAGAACCTGAGGTACCA
>DATNRH010000129.1 GCA_036703605.1 Candidatus Obscuribacterales bacterium
AGCACAACAAGATGGTGATGCGTCTCAACAATCGCAGTCATCAGCCCCAGCAACGCCTCAACAAGGTCCCCAGCAAGGAGGACAAATTCCACAGCAGCACCATGTTCCTGTACCTTACGGAGTCCCCCCACCTGGAGCATACTACGGGGGAATGCCCATGCACCGTGGACCTGGTGGCCCACATCCAGGCTATCACCCTCAATTTGTCGGCGGTCCCCAACAGATGCAGGTAGGACCAGGAGGGCCGTATCGTCACATGTATCCGATGCAAGGTGGCATGCCCCCGAATGTGCAAGTAAGAGGACCGGGTGGCCCATACTATGGTGGTCCTGGTGGCCCTGTCCCGTACCCTCCTGGTGCGTATGGTGGCCATGGCATGATGGAAGATGATCAAGCTTTCCGTGGTGGCGGTCGCGGCGCCGGAAGGGGCCGTGGTGGGCGCCGTGGAGGTCGAGGCCGCGGCGGTGGAAGAGGACGCGGCTACAACAATAATTACCATCACGGTGGGCGTGGTCAGCAAGGACCGAATCCAAATGAAGGGGAATGGGGCGGTGGAGACCCTAATGTTCCCGGCCCAGGCCCTCATTCGCAACAGCCAAATAATGTGAGTCAAGCGCCTCCGCCGCCAGCAGATCCTACGGCAGCTGGAGGGGGAGCGCCTCCTCAACAACCTCCTCAGAACAACGTATCATCAGAAAAGCAATGAGCATAGAATAGTAGAGTACAATCCAAAGCATAATTAATTAAAGCTAGACTATAAATGCAGCATTTCAATACGCTGGTAGAATCCATTCCATTCCGTTTTTATGTTAGTCACTAGTCTACTCGTACTAGAGACTATAATATTATTATTCCAGTGGTGCATTCTAGTGTAGGAGTAGTCTACTTGGACTGCTGTTGCTGATTAAATTGAATGCTGTACGATCCAGTATTGGGATCTTGCACCGTTTGGAAATTATCCAGACTCAGACCGAAATTTCCAAGCAGCGAGTTTCCCAAATCCTTCAATTTCCCCATTGTTTCTTCCTTGAGTTTCTCCAATCGTTCGTCCTCCATCTTTTGCAATCTGGCTACATTCTTTCGCACCGTTGTATTTTTAGGATCCAGTTCGAGGGCTTTCTTGGCGTCAGCGAGTGCCTTGTCGGTGCAGTCCGTTTTTTCAAAGGCCAGGGACCGGCGCACATATGCCTTGGAATAGTTTGGATTCAGCAAAATGGCAACATCGCAATCGTTAATGGCATCATCGAATGAGTTGAGGTGCAACCGACAGGCTGCTC
>DATNRH010000130.1 GCA_036703605.1 Candidatus Obscuribacterales bacterium
TTCATAATCCCATTCATTGGCTATCCTTCCTTCCATAGTAGCACAGCCGCTACGCATCCATTCCTTATCGGTTCTTTCGCACCCGGCGTACAACAGGCCATTCTTACTTCTACCATCCAATGTCCTGTGCCTTGTCTTAACCGTCACCCAAGTGAATCGTCTCACATCAACCCCACAGTCCCACAAACAACTCACCAACACACGCCGTGGACACGTTGTAGGGTTCCCATGTATGTCTGGGTGAAGGGCTAAGTCATATTCACTGATGTGATAGTTGCACCATTCCGGGATAACAAAACTAGGCTTCTCTACTTCATCATTCAAAGTCTTCCTCCTCAACATAAAACTCAAAGAACATATCACATGCTACAAGGTCATCCTCAATGAAGAAGAAGTCTTTCTTGGTGCCTACGTGCTTCTCAGCTAGTGACATTGGTAGTTGATTCCACAATGCTTGTGCAAACCTTACACACGTATAGGACCTACGATCAGCATAAGCACGTAGGATGAGGTCATAAGCTTGTTCTCGGGTTAGTTTCATTGGTTACCTCCCACCCTTGATACATTTGCTGTGTGTTGTCTCGTTGCCTCCGGCATCTCTTTGGGAGGATTATCTGGTGGTTGTTGGGTGGCGAGTAGACTGCACAGTTCTCTGGCATATATGCCCAAATCAATGCCATATTCTCTGGCCTGATCGCTCCATGGTTCGTCTCCCAGTGTGGCACTTGCAAAATACGCAGCCTTCTTGGTGATGATAGTGTGAAGCTCACGCCACCCACAGGGATAAGGGCACTCCGGCACACCTCCCCCGGTGGGTTTGCGGGCAGACCGTAGCGCGTCGATAAGTTCAACGACGAGGCCGCAGGATATGGTCATGTTATTACCCAGCCCATGCTCCATCGCAGCGGCATATGCTGAATCAGACCCAAATGGCTCCATTACACCTCTGGTGGGTTTGGGTGGTTGGGTGTAAAACTTAGTGCCCTCCTCTGGCCTAGACAAGCCAGCCTTCCACTCTATTGAACCCAGACACTTTGAATTAAACCACCCCACAGGCTCAGGCTCACCCTGCTCTGTTGCTGCCTGCCAATCCTCGGGCATCATTGCGACCCCGTCTATTGGGCACGCGCCATTCTTGCACGCTACTTGATGCAAGTTATAACCGCCGAGGTTGAAAGGCCTGTCACCGCAGAATGGGCAGCACCCTATGTCCATTCGGTATTCGCCTATTTTATCA